>JANMOR010000162.1:0-3665 GCA_031369435.1 Chitinophagaceae bacterium | reverse complement strand
CTGTTCTTTGTTAAAATCCAATTGGCATCAGTCACCAATTCTTTCTCAAAAGCTGAAAGGCTTACATTTGCTGAACTCGGCATAAAAAATGGATGACAGTGATTAAAAAGTTAGACAAACTTATAATAAAAGCATTTATCGGGCCATTCCTTGCCACGTTCTTTATTGCATTGTTTATCCTGGTGATACAATTCTTCTGGTTATACATTGATGAATTTGTAGGAAAAGGGATTGATGCATTTACGTTAGTACAGTTTATTGCCTATGTAAGCACTACTCTTGTTCCGCTTGCATTACCATTGGGCATTTTACTATCCTCCATCATGACATTTGGCAACCTTGGCGAAAGTTTTGAACTGGTTGCTATTAAAAGTGCAGGTATTCCTTTAATCAGGTTTATGCGGCCGGTATTAATTATCTCTGCATTCCTTGGATTGGTTGCTTTTGCTTTTGCGAACTATGTAATACCCGTTGCTGAATTAAAAATGCGGACGCTTCTATACGATATACGTGTTGCTAAACCTGCGTTCGACATTAAAGAAGGCGTATTTTATAAAAAACTCGATGGCTATACTATTAAGATTGGCCGAAAGGAAAATGATTCCATCATTTATAATATCGTTATTTATGAAAGTAGTTACAGTTTACAGGATAATATGATCCTTGCAGATAAAGGCACCATGACCATATCACCCGATCAACGGTATTTAAATTTTCATTTAAAGAACGGATGGCGTTACCAGGAAAAAGGAAATCCCGGAACAATTGAAACGGATTATTACCGGCTGGGTTTTAAAGAATATAAAAAAGTGTTTGACCTGAGTTCATTTAAATTAACGAAGACAGCAGACTCCACTTTTAAAAACTATTATAAGATGCTGAGTTTAAACCAGCTTACTACTGTAGTTGATTCTTTAAACAAAATGAGTATTGCCAACTCTAAAAAAGCTGAACGTGAAATCAGTTCTTTACTTCCGTACAAATCTATTCCTGATAGTATTTGGAAAAAAAGTAAACCGCTACAAACAAAAACTAAAAACATAGAAGCATTAATACCCGACAGTCTGAAGCAAAATGTGTTCAGTGCATTAACTTCAAAAATGGCCGGGCTCAAGAACCAGGTTGATTTTTTAACCTACGATTATCTTGAACAGCAAAGACAAATCAGGCTACATAAAACGGAACGTCACCGCAAGTTTACATTATCGTTCGCCTGTATTGTATTGTTTTTAATTGGAGCACCTCTTGGTTCCATCATACGTAAAGGAGGATTGGGTTTGCCTTTAGTTATTTCTGTTTTATTTTTTATTGCTTTTCATATCACAAACACCAGTGGTGAAAAATTAGTAAAAGAAGATGTACTCCTGCCTTTTGCAGGCATGTGGCTTTCTACTATGATCCTCGTTCCCTTTGGATTTTTTCTTACCTGGAAAGCCATGCAGGATTCAACTATTTTCAATGCAGAGTTTTATTACAGAACACTGCGAAAATTAAAACTCAGCCGTTTTTTGAAAGAGAAAACAAAATGAGCTGAACAAATTTGGTTGTAACTTAACTATTCAAATTATTTTTTATGCCGAAAAACATTTCACGCCGCAGCTTTCTTCATCAATCAGCAAAAACAACCGCAGCAATTTCAGTAACAGGAATGATAGGGGGAGATTTATTAGCAGGTTGTACTCCTGCAAAAGTATTGGGCAGCACTACAGCATTTATTGGTTTTGAACAAACAGCACTACCGTATGCTTATAATGCATTGGAACCTTTTATTGATGCCATGACCATGGAAATTCATTACAGCAAGCATGCAACTGCTTATGCAACCAATGTAAAAGAAGCAGCAAAGGCTGAAGGTGTTGATATGAGTAAACCATTGGAAAATAATTTCAGCAATATATCAAAATACTCTGCCAAGCTCCGCAACAATGGCGGCGGACATTATAATCATGAATTGTTCTGGCGCTGTATGAAAAAAGATGGAGGCGGATCACCTTCATCAAAATTAACTGCAGCTATCAATCAATCCTTCAACAGTTTTGATGCATTTAAGACTCAGTTTGCTGATGCCAGTAAAAACCGTTTCGGCAGCGGATGGGCATGGTTATACATCGATAAAGACAAATTACTCCGCATTGGCTCTACGCCTAACCAGGATAATCCATTGATGGACGTTAGTGACATCAAAGGAACGCCATTACTTGGTTTGGATGTGTGGGAACATGCTTACTATCTCAAGTATCAAAACAAACGGGCCGATTATATCAACGCCTGGTGGAATGTGGTGAACTGGGATTTTGTACAGCAACGATACGAAGCAATTTAACATCTATGTATTCGTAGTTTTTCCCGCTTTCAGGTATTGCAATTGGGTGATTGAAGGTTTATCTTCATAGCAGAACCAACTGCCATGAAGTCTTTATTATTTGTACTGTTTCTTTTTGCAGGAACAATTGTGATGATGAGCATCATACGTTGGCATGGACAACCGCTTACACAAGCCCCTCTTACAAAAACCGGCATCCTTTCGTTGGAGTTTGCAAAAACTAAACAGCAAGCCACCACAATTTCATCTTCATGGAAAAATGAAAGAGTTCACTACACGGCCATTGTAAACACTTCCATCGATTTTATTTTTATTTTTTTCTACAGCCTGTTTTTGTTTGCTGCCTGCTACCGGTTTTCGCTGCAACAAACAGGCGTGATGAAAAAAATATCACAGATAATTGCATTGTTTGGGTTAACAGCTGGCCTGCTCGATTGTGTTGAAAATTATTTCCTCTTGAAAATGCTTTCGTTTACCATCAGTAATACGGAGGCAGCATTTACTTTTTGGATAGCATCAATCAAATTTATTTTAGCAGCCATTGCTGTTATATGGATACTGATTCAACTCTTGCTACTGCTCCTTCCTAAACCTAAAACCATCTCATCATGAGTACAATCACCATTGCAACCTTCAACTGCGAAAATTTATTTCGCCGTTTTAAATTCAATGAAAACATTTCAGCAACTAAATTGGAAACATCCATCAAAGATGGTTTTATCATGGATAAATCCATCTTAAGTACAATTACACAAACAGAACGCAAACTCACGGCAGATGCGATTAGGGCTACTAAGGCCGATATCGTTTGCCTGCAGGAAGTGGAGAATATGGATACACTCAAGAATTTTTTATCAACGCATATGGCTTCAGCAGGTTATAAATACAGGATGCTGATTGATGCCAAAGATCCACGTTTTATTGATGTGGCACTCATCAGTAAAATACCATTCGGCCATGTAAAAACGCACCAGTTCAGTGAAACGGGAAAAGTATTTTCAAGAGATTGTTTGGAAGTTGAATTTGAGATCAACAGCAAAATACTCACCGTTTTTGTGAATCATTTTAAATCCATGTTCGACCGCAGCAACAGAACTCCTGCACAGAAAAGAACCCTCACTGCACCCAAACGGATTGCACAATGCAATGCTGTATTAGACATCATCAAACAAAAATTCAAGAACACCCCACAAAAAGATTACTGGGTTGTTGTGGGAGATTTGAATGATTACCCCGATGGCATCAGCAGTTTAAAAACTTTCTTTGACAGTCCATGGATGGAAAATATTGTACAAACAAGAATTGCAGATCCCAATGAACGATGGACACATTTCTGGGATAC
>JANMOR010000161.1:0-7118 GCA_031369435.1 Chitinophagaceae bacterium | reverse complement strand
CAGTATCATGAACGTTGCAGTACCTGCGCCCCAGCATTCGCCCATATTAGGACAATTTCCACTTTCGCAGATGGTATGGAGCTTATGTGTATCAACCAGATTACGAACATGACGATACGATTCACCAATGGGTAACCGTACTCTTAACCAATCAGGTTTCTTTAATTTCTGCTCTGCAGCAGGTTCTGAAACAACAATTTCTTGCATAGTTAGTATAACAAATGAAAAGCAAAGTTAGTTTATACAGGCGAAAGAATTACAAACCGGGTTTTGCCTTGCTTTCAGAAAATATTGAAGGGTATTATTTTCGTTTGCCAAAAAGAATGGCAATATAACCGTTTACAAAAACCTGTTTATTGGGGTTACGAAGCATGATATTGATTTCTCTTGTATAAGCTTCAAAATTTAAACCAACTTCAATAGCCGATACCATTTCATTAAAACGGCCATAATCAAAACGAAGAGCCGCTTTTGCATGAACACCAGGCACTATTTTCAATTCGTTCCAGCCATACCGCAATCCTGTTCCCATAACAATATTACCGGGAGTTAAAAAAGCAGTACTGTCAGCATCAGAATATTTCAACTCTTTTGAACCATCGGGCCCTGCATCACGAACTCTTACATAATAGGGACGTTCAATACCAACAGAAATACCACCTGCATAAATAGCATGAACAGCGACACCATTTTTATTTGTTTTGCCTCCAATCATGCGCTGCTGACCAAATGTTGGTTTCAACTGATAAAAATAATTTCGTTTGCCATAAACATAAGGATTACCAATCTGGAAGAACCCGTTATTACTTAAAAGATTATTCAGCTTCTGTTCTTTGGGATGTTTTTTTTCGCCCATTTCAAGTGCAAAGAGATTGGTTGTCTTTACATTTTTCATATAGCCCTTTTCATAAAGCACACTCCAACCATCAGTATTTAATCTTAATCCAAATACATTCTGCTTATTAAAGACCAATGCACCTTCTTCCTGTTGACGGATGAGGGTATTTATTTTTTCACGGCGTGCATCTTTTTTTTGTTCACGCTCACTTTTAGGTTTTTTCTGATCCTGTGCAAAGACTGCAAAAGTTGAAATGCTTAAACAAAAAATGAAGAGGGTTCTTTTCAAAAGATTTGATATTGTTGTTTAGATGTAAATTTAAAGATTAAAAAGATAGATGCGGCTTTGTGGTATCTTGCTGCCCCAACTTTTATTATTAATTCACAAGTTTATGACATCTTCTATTTTATACAAAGGGCAATTACGCACCGAAGCTACCCACCTGCAAAGTGTTACTACCATTGAAACCGATGCCCCGGTTGACAACCAGGGGAAGGGTGAACGTTTCTCCCCTACTGATCTTGTTGCTACCGCATTAGGCAGTTGTATGTTAACCATCATGGGAATTAAAGCCCGGGACATGCAGATTGATCTGGAAGGTGTTAAAATGGATATTCAAAAGCACATGAAAAGTGATCCACGAAGAATCGGGGCTGTGGATGTTATCTTTCATTTCCCGCCCCACCTGCAATTAGATGAAAAGCAGCAAACGATTTTACAAAATGCAGCAATCACCTGCCCTGTTGCAAAAAGCTTACATACAGATATTGAACAGCGTGTTGTGTTTAACTGGTAATGATAGAGGTGACAGCTTTTTTGAAAGCTGTCACCTCTATTAATCCAACTTATTTTTTAAGAATGCTATTCCCAATTGCACAGTTTAAACAAAGCTTTTTGTTACAGTAATTTTTTTTGAGATACAATAAAGCCTGTGAATCGAATGCTGATTGATGTGTAATACCAGCTTCCTCCCATTTTTTTGTTATACTGTTTTTTTCTTTCGGCAATTGCTGTAACCAATGAATGGCTTTTTGTTTCAGCATTTCATTGTTATGATGTTGTGCATATGCAAACAGTACAGGGATGATGGTATTGATGAGTATATTTTCAATCATCATAGTACCTAGTTGTTTTTTACGAAACCCTGTTGGTTCATTGATCATATAATGATAATGCCAGTAATCGTTGGCAGTTACTCCCAGTAAATGCTTGATGCTGTTGAAATCCTGTGCTTCTATTATTTTTGAAAATAAATGGCTCGATTGATGAATGAGCATCGCCAGTTGTGCCAAACGGATAGATGGAAAATTACCCGGCCGCATGCGTAAAAAATGAAGCAGATGTTTAGCTGGTTGCAGCTGATGTTTCTTTTGAAGGAATTGATATTCTTTTTGCAACATGATGGGATAATCCTCCGTAAAATCTTCATTCAATAACCCTGCCTGCCCCAGCAACAAAGCTTCTAGCTGATGGATCTGGTTTTTATGTTTTGCTAAAATTGTAACTGGTATTGTTTTGGCAATTGCTTCAAATGCATCTGCATTAACTGTTATTCCAAAATTTCTTGCGAGTAATTGCCAGAACGTTTCTTCCCAATGCTGATTGGTTTCATTTAGCAATTGATTGATCTTTTCATTCTTTTCGTACGAACGTTCTGCAATCATTCGTTCTTTCCAGCTACTCCAAACAAGTTCTGATACAACAGTAACTTGCTGTTCGCATGGAATGAACCTATTTTGCTGCATCAACTCATTATAGCGTTGTAACAGTGTCGATGAAATACGGTTCTTCAGTTCAAGTACCGGAATGGCTTGGTCAACTTCTTCATCATGCTCCCAAACCGCATGCAGAATAATATTGTTATAATGTTCATCATTGGTATGACCATGTTTTTTCCAATCGCTGGTTTGTACATGCAACTCTATATTACCTGCCCATGTTATATTGTTGATGAGGAGTTTTGAATTTAAAAAATCCGGGCCCTGGTTGTTATTGAGTGTGCCCTGAAAAAGAATTTGAACCGATTGCCCGTCGGGTGTAGTGAGATGTTCTTTATTAAAATAAAGATGTTGCCAAATGAATTGGAGCAGGCGTTCATTCATAGCAGAACAATTTGAAAAATTTGGAGATCAGTTGATTTGGACATTAACCCCAACGAATCAGCTACAAAATAGTAAATGAAAAATGTATTTTCAAACGATCATTTTCAAATTTGCATTTCAATTCTCAAATTGTGCTAATGCTTTTACTACCCTGCTTACGGGTAAACCCATTACATTATAAAAATCACCCTGTACCCTTTTAATACCTATTACACCAATCCACTCCTGGATGGCATAAGCACCTGCTTTATCATAAGGTTGATAATGCTCTACATAATATTTTATTTGCTGCTCAGTTAAAGAATGAAACTCTACTTCAGTTATATCAGCAAATGCAATTTCAGTTTCCTCTTTCATAATCACAACTCCGGTAATAACCAAATGTGTTTTGCCGGATAATTCCCTGAGGATTTTTATTGCATCTTCTTTATTAGCCGGTTTGCCAATTACTTTTTCTTTCAGTACAACAACTGTATCGGCAGCAAGAATCAACCGATCATGGCTTAATTCATCTTTCACAGCCAATGCTTTATTTCTAGCAATATAAACCGGCACTTTTTCAATAGCAAGAGATGCTGGATACATTTCATCAGTATCCTTTACAATAACATCAAATGGAATTTCGGCCCACTCTAATAATTGCCGGCGTCTTGGAGATTTTGATGCAAGGATGATTCGTTCCATCAGGCAAAAAATTTAAAGAGTACCATGGATAAGATGCCCGTGAAGATGACAGCTTTGATCCACTTACTTAATCTTGCAAAATCTTTTGTAGTAGTTGCTTTAAACAACAGGAACATGCAATATGCAACCGGAATAAGAATCAATACAACATTGTAAGCAGCTGCTATCCACATTCCGAACTGCAATACATAAAACAATACAACCAACAGCAGCACCAGTAAAATCAACAGCCAGATGGTTGCAAATACTTTAGAAAATTCAACTCCCCACACAATGGGCATTGTTTTACATCCGTAACGTGCATCACCATCCATATCTTCAATATCTTTTATTATTTCACGTATGAGAGTAATGATAAATGCAAAAGATGAATAGAGAATGGCAAGCCGCAATAATTTTTGTTTGGCCCCGTCATTCACAAGATGCATCAGGTCTATTTGCTGATGAACTGTAAGCAGGTACACAACAAACACCACCCATGCCGTTAAAAGTGAAATAATGATATTACCTGTAAGTAATCTTTTTTTAAATGTTGTACTGTAAAACCAAAGCAGGAACACACATAATGTGTTGGCAAAACCAATGATCCAGTTACCATTTTGCAAACCGATATAAAAGCCCATTAAAATACCGGCCAGTGAAAAGAAGAGATGAAAGAAAATAGCCCAACGCCTGCTGATGCTGCGATCCACAACCATTCGGGAAGGTTTGTTGACCAAATCAATATTCAAATCAAAATAATCATTGATCACATAACCTGCAGCTGCAATAAACACAGAAGACAAACAAAGAATGATAAATAAAAACCCATACTCTCTTGGCATATGTAATTCACTTCCATACAAAGTTGGTTGCACTACACAAAAGAAAAACAACAGCTGGGTAAGCGCAATAAACACCAGGTTGGGCCAACGAACAAGTTTAAAAAAATCGGCTATCTTCTTCATTTGTGAAATTCAGCCGTGAAGATAAGAAGCATTTTTTCGAAATGAAATGTGATTTAAATGGCAGAGGTATTTGCAGATGGCTGTAACCAATGATCATTGAGCCGGAGTACTTTTTCAATCACTTCCCTTGCACAACCCTTCCCTCCGTTGATAGATGAAATAAATTTTGATACAGCTTTAATTTCCTGAGCTGCATCGGCCGGGCAAGCTGCCAACCCCACCATTTTCATCACTTCCAGATCAGGAATATCATCGCCCATAAACAAACAATTTTCCCATTTCAGGTTGTTAACCAGTAAATATTGAGCCAGTACTTCTTCCTTATCTTTTACTTTCATGAAAACATTTTTCACACCCAGGTATTCCAGTCGCTCGGCACAGGGTTTTGAAACACTGCCTGAAATTATTACCACCTGGTAGCCTTTCTTTACTGCTAACTGGAGGGCATAACCGTCTTTAATGTTCATGGTACGGAGAAAATCATTGCCATTCAGGATCAACAGAGAGCCATCAGTGAGTACGCCATCCAGATCAAATACAAATGTGTTGATCTGTTTAAATTGTTCAAGCAGGTTCATAAATAAAAGTTGTGATGAAGGTCTTACTTTTTACGATACAATTTCCGGATGCTTTCGGAAAACTCATGGTACAGATCCTGCAGATGCTTATCAATTTCAAGTATTAGCAGATGTTTGTTGATGGTTTCTTCATCTCCCCTTCTTGCAGGGCCGGTTTGCATATCCAATGCATTTCCCTGGGTTAAACGACAAGCCACTTCAATGATCAATGGATGCAGTAAACTAAAATCAAGACGGTGATCCTTACAATAATCTTCCGTTAAGGCATATAAATGATTGGTGAAATTGCTCACCATTACTGCTGCCAGGTGCATTTGTATTCTTGTTTCATCAGTTGCCACCTGTACCTGATCAGAAATGGTCAACGCAAAATCATGAAGCAATGTAACTACCTCATCGGTATTACCATCTACCAAAAAAGGAACGGGTGGCAGGATGCTCATTTCTTTACGCAAACTCTGCAAAGGATAGAGCACACCATAATTTGCGGATGTTTTTTTAAATACATCCTTGCTGATTGAACCAGCTGTATGCACGACTAACTTTTTATCTAAGTTTAATTTCGATGCTATTTCAGAAATAGCTTTATCGCTTACAGCTACAATATAAAGATCGGCCTCAAGGTTCAACTCATTTAACGAGCTGGTTGCTTTTGCACTGATCCTCGTTGCCAATTCTTCTGCATGATCGAATGTACGGCTCCATACCTGAAGAACAGTATGGCCTGCTTTCTTCATCATTTTTGCCAGCACCATCGCAGTGTTACCCGAACCAAGCAATACAACATTCATACAAAGCAGTAGTTAATGAAACGGAAGAAGTAATTTGCAGCAAAGTAAAACATCTTACTGAAATATGAAACTGGCGCAAAAACTGGTCATCGGTTATTACAGGGCCCAACTGAATATTTTTTCCAGGCTATCCAAACGTAAAGCAGCTGAAAAAGCATTTGAATTATTCTGCACACCATATGTAGTTGAAAAAAAGAAAACACCGGCTGTATTTGAAAAAGCAGAAAAGTTGCATTTGAAATTTGACTCTTATCAACTGGTGGGTTATCGCTGGAATCACCCGCAAACAAAAAAGGCATTGATCCTGCATGGCTTTTCTTCCACTATTAAAAAGTTCGATCATTTCATTATACCCCTGGTAAAGAAGGGATATGAAGTGATTGCATTTGATGCGCCTGCACATGGAGAAAGCAGCGGGAAGACGATCAACGGTTTTCAGTACAAAGATGCTATCAAAGCAGTGTATGATCAATTCGGACCCATTCATTCGTTTATTGCACATTCATTTGGCGGATTGGCACTCTCTCTTTTTATGGCAGAACAGGAATACCAGGAACATAAAAAGATCGTCTTGATTGCACCCGCATCAGAAACAGAAAGAGCGGTTGACAGCTTTGCTGCATTTTTAAAAATTGAGGACGATGTAAAAGAAGAGATGAACAGAATTATTTTTGAACGCAGTGGCCGGCAGCCCAATGAAATTTCTATCCGTCATATTGCAAAAAAAATCAAAGCAGATGTTTTGTGGATACATGATAAAGATGATGATACAACTCCATGGGCCGATGCAGAAAAAGTTCAGCAGGATGCACATGCCAATTTTCAGTTCATGCTTACTGAAGGTCTTGGGCACAGAAGAATTTACAGGGATAATAAGGTGAAGAAAGCGGTGATTGAATTCTTGTAATTGATAAATTAATAATGGATAAATGATAATAATTAAATACACTTTAACTCTGTGAATTCTCCAATATTTATTATCCATTATCCATTCTTTTCTTGCATTTATCAATCATTTTATAATATTGTGCTGCCGATGTCCTCTAAAAAACCGGCATGTGTTACCAACTTATGGCTAAGAATTTACTCATAGTAGAGAGCCCTGCGAAAGCAAAAACCATCGAAAAAATACTTGGAAAAGATTTTGAGGTAAAGAGTTGCTATGGCCATATTCGTGA
>JANMOR010000153.1:0-1619 GCA_031369435.1 Chitinophagaceae bacterium | reverse complement strand
GCATTGCAGGCTGATATTCCTGTAGATGTTTTTGTTGTTTCAACACATGGATTAGGTATTGATAACTTATTACATTTTTACCGGCATGAAAGTAATGAAGAGGAAAAACAATTATTACAGGCATTTGTAACACATACACAGGTGCAGGATAACTTATCATACCCTTATGTCACAGGGGCAGGTTCTCAATTACTGAAACATTTTGTTCAAGGTTATCACCATGGCATTACTGTAACCTGTCCGGGTTTTTATGGCCCGCAGGGAAGAGTATTACGGTTAGGGCTTTCAAACCCTTCATTGATCGACCGGTTAACGCAGTTTCAGTTTGGTCAGCACAGAATTACTAATTTTGAAATGGAAACAGCCGCTATTTATGGATTAGGCAAAATGCTCGGGCATCAATGTTTATCAATCAGTGCTATTGTAGCCAATAGAATCAAGAAAGAGTTCAGCAAGGATGGAAATGCGGCCGTTGAATCAGTCATTAAAAAATCATTAGAAATTATTTCAGCAATATGAAAATTGACTTTTATAAGTACCAGGGCACCGGAAACGATTTCATCATATTAGATAATCGTCTTGGTAATTATACGCTTTTGTCAAACGTAGAAATAGCCTTTTTATGTGATCGAAGATTTGGCATTGGCGCTGATGGATTGATGTTATTGCAACAAAAAGAAGGGTACGACTTTGAAATGGTTTATTACAATGCCGATGGTGCCGAAGGAAGTATGTGTGGCAACGGTGGGCGTTGCCTTGTTGCTTTTGCAAAAAGGATGCAGTTGATCGGCAATTCGGCCCAATTCCTTGCTGCAGACGGTTTTCATGAAGCAACTATTACTGAAGATGATTGGGTGGAACTGAAAATGAAAGATGTAATTGCCATTGAAAAAGCAGAAGATCATGTCGTTCTCAACACAGGTTCACCACATTATATCAAGTGGGAAAATGATGTTGCGGGCATCGACGTATTTTCTGCAGGAAGGTCCATCCGTTATTCACCCCCCTTTTCAAAAGTGGGCATCAATGTTAATTTTGTTCAAGTGCTCCCATCTCATTTAAATGTACGAACCTATGAACGTGGAGTAGAAGCTGAAACTTTATCTTGTGGCACCGGTGTAACAGCAGCAGCCATAGCAGCCAGCGATGAAGTAACAGGCAAACAAATTAAAATAGTACAAACACCCGGAGGAGAGTTAAACGTTAAATTTGAAAAACGATCCGATACAAACTTTGAAAACATCTGGCTTTGCGGCCCCGCAAAGTTTGTCTATGCAGGATCCCTTGACATATAAAACCCAAAACCAGAACCCTAACCTACACCCAATGATTGGCAAACGCTATCATTTAAACAAATTTCAGATCATCAGCCACGCTGAAAATACCATTGAAGATATTTTAAAACAATGTCGGCAAATGGATGACCCTCAGTTTTTTTATAAGTCTGAGCAATGGTCTGTTGCTGAAAACCTTGAACATCTCTCTTTAAGTTTATACAGAAGCTGGCTTGGATTGTTTGCACCAAAATTTATTATCAAATGGAAATTTGGAAAGCCATCACATGAATCACTAAGCTATGAAGAATTGATTGAAGTATATTATAAAAAACTGGATGCCGG
>JANMOR010000146.1:0-8432 GCA_031369435.1 Chitinophagaceae bacterium | reverse complement strand
TTGTTGATCATCACCAATAAATACTTTTCATCTGCATGAAACTGATCTGCTGAAATTTTAAAGGATGATTCTATGAAAGAAAGGATTTCTTTCAACACTGCAAGATAATAACCGATATGCCCGCCAACTATTCGGATCGCTTTCATTGATTGCAGCACTTCACCATCAAACCCAATTCCAACTCCATTGATGTATAATGCATCATTACAGGAAGCTGCATCTACAGGTTGGGGACTTGATTGCAATACGATTTCGAATTGTTCTTCTGTTGAACAATCGCCATAAAGCTTCCATGCAAAATCATTTCCCGTTCCACCTTTGAAAATAGCTAATGGAAGTTGAATGGATGGATAGTGATTAATAAAATAATTCACCGTTCCATCGCCACCAATGATCCACACATCTGTAAATCCTTCAAATGAAACAGGCCATTGATCTGTAAACATTTCATGATCCAACTGTTTCCTCTTCAACAACAATGAAAGCTGTGCAGATAATTTTAACGAACGTCCATTACCTGCCTTTGGATTGACTACCAATGCAATTTTTTGAATCATGCAAGTATCGTATGAGTAAAAAAAAAGTTGGCAACCTTTCAGTAGCTAACTTTTTAACAGAATTACTTATTGAATAACCGGTGAAATATTGGCTGCCTTGAATTTCTGGTTGTATTCATCCACAGCTTTTTTCAAGTCAACATCCATTTGTGTTTTGTATTTCATCCATTCTGCTTCCAGATCTGTTAAACGCACTTTCATGCCATTAGTGATGCGTGGATCATGTGCATCGGCTAAACTTTTCAGATTAAAAAACTCTGCATTGAGTTTACTTGGCCAGTTGATCACATCCTGGAAATTACGTTGTCTTGTTTCAATTAAACTACTTTCCAGTTCTGTGATCTTCTTAATAAGTGCAGCTCCTGCTTCCACCAAATCCTTATGCTCTTTTTTATCTTTCAACAATTCATTATAATGCTCTACCTGTTTCTTTACTTTCCGCATATCAACAATGGCTGTATGGATAGTGCTGATATCTTTTGATACACGTGTAAGAAATTGTTGTTGCTCAACCCAATCATTTGATGAAACAGTTAAATTCGGATCCTGCGTTACTGTAAACATTGTTTCACTGCTGGCTCCTTTAAAACTCAATACAGCTTTATATTGTCCGGGCGCCAAACGATGACCTCTGAAATCTCCCATAGTATAAGCTCCAGTAATATCAGGAGTAATATTCTCTCCACGGAAATCCCATGCAAAACGATTCATGCCTTCTTCAGCAGATAAAACTACGGGAGGTGGTGGACCACCGGGATATCTTTTATAATCAGGATTAGGTTTATTTGTATACGTTCTTACAACTGTTCCTCCTGCATTCATTACTGTTAGTTGAACTGTAGTTGTATCTGGTTTTGATGGCAGGTAATAATCCAACATCACACCTTCAACAGGATTGCTGCCAAATGCATTCCCCGGATCTAATCCCGGTATACTTGCCGCACCACTGTAACGAACAGTTGTCTTGGGGCTAAACAATTTTAATTGTTTGTTAGCCCAGATATTGGCTGCCTGTTGAAACGGACTCAGATCATCCAATATCCAAAATGCACGGCCTGCTGTTGCAGCAACAAGATCATTGTCTTTAATCATGAGATCAGTAACAAGCACAACGGGTAAATTCAACTGCAGTTTATTCCATTGCTCACCGCCATTGTACGAAATATAAAAACCACGTTCACTACCGGCATACAATAAACCTTTTACTTTTTTATCTTCCCTGATCACACGAATAAAATCATCGGCATCCACACCGTTGTTGATCTTTGTCCATGTTTTACCATAGTCCGATGTCTTATAGGTGTAAGATCCATAATCGTTGAGCTTATAACGTGTGGCGCATACATAAGCAGTTGCTTTATCATGCGGAGACAGTTCAATGGAGTGTACCATACTTTCCTGCAATCCTGTTGGTGTTACATTCGCCCAGCTGCCACCAGCATTCATTGTAACAAATACATATCCGCAATCGCTGCCAGTCCATAATACGCCTTTTTCTAACGATGACTCTGTGATGTAATTGATGGTATTATAATTTTCACCCCCGGCACCTTCGTTTGTAATTGGGCCACCACCAACCCCTTGCTTTGTTTTATCATTACGAGTTAAATCAGGACTGATGGCTTCCCATGTAAGACCGCCGTTACTTGTCTTTAATACAACATTAGCTCCGTGATAAATTGTTTTTGGATCATGTGGCGATGCAAGGATGGGTGCATTCCAGTTAAACCTGTACTTCATATCCTTTGGCTCAATAGCAAGATTCAAGGATGGATACGCCTGGATATCTTTTGTTTCCATCGTTTTTGTATCGAGCACTTCAATATATCCCTGGTAACATCCACCATAAAGCAATACAGGATTGTTGGGATCAAACGCCAATGTGGAACTTTCGCATCCTGCACTGCTCATCCAGTCTTTTTCTGTAATGCCGAATCCATTGGTACGGCTGGCAATCATCACAGATGTATTATCCTGCTGACCACCATATACCCAATAAGGAAAACGATTATCAACATTCACTCTGTAAAATTGTGCAGTTGGTTGATTCATGATGCTGCTCCAGCTTCTGCAATTATTATAAGTAATCTCTGCACCACCATCATCAGCCAAACCAATATTCTCCGGGTTATTGGGATTGATCCACAGATCATGTGTATCACCATGACCAATCCTTACATTGCTGAATGTTTTTCCACCATCAATTGATTTCATCATGGGTGCATTCAATACATACACGATGTTTTCATTTTTTGGATCGGCAAATACTTCCATATAATACCATGAACGGGAAGTGATGTTTTGATCATTACTTTGCAAACTCCATTTTTTACCTCCATCATCACTCCTGTACAAACCTGCTTTTGATTTTTCGGCTTCAACTATTGCAAATACTTTATTGGAATTAGCTCTTGAAACAGACAAACCGATTTTGCCCATTTCTGCAGGTAGCCCATCCACCATCTTTACCCATGTTTCACCTGCATCTGTTGACTTGTATATTGCACAACCTGTTCCACCACTTACCACCTTCCATGGTAAACGTTGATGTTGCCAGGTAGCTGCATATAAAATGCGTGGATTGTTCATATCCATTACTAAACTTGAAATACCTGAGCTATCATTAATGAATAATGTTTTTTTCCAGGTTGAACCACCATCTGTTGATTTGTAAACACCCCGATCAGCATTTGGACCATGAGCAGCTCCCTGCGCACCTACATAAACCACATCAGGATTGTTGGGATGAATCACTACATCGCTGATATGTCTTGTATTCATCAGCCCGATATTCTTCCATGTTTTTCCCGCATCGGTTGATTTATAAATTCCATCTCCATACGAGGTCATTACACCACGGATGGCATGCTCACCTGTACCCACATAAATAACATTGGGATCACTTTCGCTTACAGCAATATCACCAACAGTACCAACCTTAAAAAATCCATCGCTGATGTTTTGCCAACCAAGACCGCCATCTTCTGTTTTCCAAACACCACCACCAGTATAGCCGGCATAAAATAATTTATCGTTTCCCTTTACGCCACTGATTGCATTGGCCCTGCCACCTCTGAAGGGGCCGATATTTCGCCATTTCACCGACTTAAATACTTCATCATACTTGGCAGAAGTAAGAGAAGTTGATGTTGTTTTTTGTTTTTGTGCAGATACTGCAGTTACAATTACGAATAACAAAGACAGGAAGAAAAACTTTTTTCTCATGACAAATCATTTAGCAGTGATGGTTGATTAAATACTATTAAATGTAATAATAAATTGATTGAACGGGCAAAGAAAAGAAGGCTCTTATATGTTCTGTGTTTCAGCTGCTACTGATTCAACATCCAGTTGATTGTCAGCATCGTTTTTCATCTTCCGGAAAAGCCTGCGTGCAAGAAAAAAGCAAATCAGTAATACTACAATACTAATATATCCTAACCAATTATAATGTTGGATTTTTCCATTAGTCCCTTGTATGATAATCGAGCCAGCAATAAAAGATGCAGCAGCCGTGCCCAATTGCTGAACACTACTGTTGAAACTCATAAAACTTCCACGATGTTGTGGGTTCACCACGTTACTGATCATTGCCTGTGCGGATACACCCCGACCCGTAGCCAACACAAACCAGATACCAAAGCACAGTAATGCAATTGAAAAATGAATTGGCGGTAAATTGGTGATGAGCCAAACAAAAAAGAGTGAAACTAAAACAGAAATGGAAAACACCTGGAGTTTGCCATATTTATCGGCTATACGTCCCAGTATGTTTGCCGCAAAGAAAGAGGAAATACCTCCCACCAGGTAAATCATGGGTGTAATGGATTTAGGATATCCATTATTAAATTCCATATAAGGATTGATAAAAGGAATGATGAGAAAATGCCCCAGCATAATTAAACAGGAAAACAACAAAGCCAAACGTTGTGTAGGATTTCTTACCACTGCCATTAGTACTTCCATTTTTTTCTCAGTCTTTTCCATGATATGTCCTCGCATAGCTGGTAATAATTTTATCACCAGCGGAATAATTACCATACCTAAGATGCCAACCAATATAAAAGGAGCATGCCAGCTGATAATATTGGCGAGGTATAAGGAGAATGGAACTCCAAATGTAGAAGCTACTGCAAATGCACTCATGATAGCACCCATGGCAGCCCCTCTTCTTTCATAAGGAATAATATCCGCTACAATAGATAACACTTGTGCCCCAATCAACCCACCGAATAAACCGGCAAACACCCTGGCTGCAAGTAACAACTCATAGCTGGGTGCAAAGCCACAAGCTAGTGTGCCAATTAAAAACCCAGCATAACCATATAATAAAACACTTTTCCTGTCGAATCGATTCACAAAAAATGCTGCTGCGAAACCAGATACCCCTGCAGTTAATGTATAAGCCCCAACTAATAAAGTAAATTGACTGGGAGAGATTTGAAAGTATGGCATCAGGTAATTACCCAATGGCATCATGATCATAAAATCAAGAATATGGGTGAAATTGATAGAGGCCAGCAAAATGATGATCAGCCGTTCGTTCTTACTCATAAATTGTTCGGTCGGTTAAATTCCTTATGTGATTGCGGAGGCTCTCGAAGGGGGTGATGCAATGAAGATCACGGATTAATGATTTACAAATTTAAGCAATGCAATATTAACAGGCAGATTGCACCTTAAAATCCTCTTCTGTTATAGACGGGTCATGTGATATGTTTCTTTGCAACAGGTTTGCCTTTTGCAAAATAGTGCTTGTAACACAGGGTTTTTTGTTTTGAATGATTTAAAAACGCTGCCGGTAAATTGATCAGGCTTTGTATGGTTTTGTGAAGAAGTTTACCTAACAATACTACTATAATAGACATACAGTAATAAACATTTTCATATCAGTTAATTTTTACATTGGATGCTGCTTTCTTAAAGGTAGTTTTTTCCAATATGTCAGCTGTCGCCATATCCATTCAAAAGGCCCGTATTGAAAATAACGTAACCAGATATGACTCCACATGATTTGTACAATCCAGATACAAAGCAAAACGATATACACTTCATAACGTTCCTGCTTTCCATAAAAACCAAAACCAATTCCATAAAAAATAATTGCACAGGCGATGGATTGGGTTAGGTAGTTGGTAAAGGCCATTTGCCCCACTGGTTTCATCAATTTAAAAAACCATTGAAAGATGCCTGATTTATACATCAACATGAGTAATCCAAAAAAACCGAGCGACCTGAAAGTTCTTCCCAATTCAAAAAAACTTAAAGTAGCCTGCTTTGTATATTCAAACCGGTTAAACTTTGCATCGATCATGGGCTGCATATCAAAATAAGCAATGAGTATTCCCAAGCTCAATCCAACTGCACATAAAACGGCATACAGTTTTACAGAAGCATTTCCGGTAATGATGCCCATTTTAAAAAAAGCCATTCCAATAAACATAAAAAGCAATACATCCCAAATACCGAAGTAAGAATAATTGAGAAGATTATTGAAGTAACGCTCTACCCGGTACTCGTAAACATCTTCATAGGAGCCGCTCATCATCCGGTTGGCACGATGCATACGTTTGATCTTACTTTCCGCAGTGTTTCCTTTTTTAAAATCTTCCATATTTGCAAGATGTTCCTGTTGCCTGTCAGTAAGTTTTGTAACCGTTGTATCGATCTTCATCACCACTTCACCTCTTGCGATGGTTCTTTTATCCAGATAGAGATTCCTGTTTTCACGTGCAAGCATCAAAAGCAAACTGAGGCCCGCCGCTATTAATAACTTTTTTGGGTTCAAAGTTCTGAAAACAAATATGAGCAACCCATATACTCCATAGTCAAACAATATATCGCCATGCCATAGGAAAATATAGATATTGATCAATCCAAATAAAATGAGCCACAACTGTCGCCTGAAAAAATAATCGGATGCCGAAATAATCGTTTGCGCTTTTTCCTTGCTTTGCATAAACAGCAGAATACCTGCCCCAAATAACATACTGAATAAAGCCCGTTGTGTTCCGTCTGCGATCCAGCTTACAAAACGCCAGATCGAATAATTGATCGTTCCAACTTCATTCCTTACAATGGGATCAACAGTTAAAAAAGCAAACGACGGCATATTCATCAGCAGTATGCCAAGAATAGCAACACCTCTTAATGAATCAAGAATATCGATTCGTTCTTTTTGTACAACGGGGCTTATGTTTACTGACATCTAGTTGTGAAGTTTTATTTTGGGTTTCTTATCATTTCAAATATTTTTCAAAAAAAGGTAATAACTCATTAAAGATTCTTCCTTCAAAACCACCGAGCATGTTTCCATGATCACCAATGTATTCTTCAGCAAAATGTTTGATACGATATGATTCTAACTTTTTGCTGAACTGCAATGCTGTAAAAGGGATATGAGAAAAATCTTCATTGCGGCCCCAATCTAATTTCAAAGCTGTAAGGCTGCGCAACTGAGGCAGATAATGATCGATCATATAATATGGAAATTGTGCTTCCCATTGACTGATCACTTTTGGATCATACACAGCACTATCTTTAATATATGAAACAGGAAAATCTGCAAGCAGTTCTTTTTTTGCAGCATTGGGTGAATACACTCTCGCCATAGCAGTGAATGCAGCAGCAAAAAAAGCATCAAAATCACCCGTCTGATCCGATTCATTCAACCCTTTTATAATTGCTTCTTCATTATTCAATTTGCTGATCTGCTTAAAACCGCCACTCCTTAATGTAAAATCGCCATACCAATTAAGTACTGCCGGGCTAAGTGCATACACGGCACTAAACGTATCAGCAAACAGCATCCCCAACTTTAATGCACCGTTGCCTCCCATTGAATGCCCGCAGAGTCCACGGCTTTTCCGGTCAGGAATTGTTCTGAAATTTTTATCCATGTATTGCACCACATCCTTACCAATATAATCGGCCCAGTTGCCCGTAACAGATGAGTTGGTATAAAAACTCCCTTCCATTTTTGTATCACTGTTCGGTGTTACTAATATCATAGGACGCATCTTCCCTGTCTTGATCGCTTCATCCAATAACCGTTTAAAATTGATCCATACACTCATCATTACACTATCGGTTCCTCCATAACCATGCAGCACATAAATAACCGGGTAACGCTGTGTACCCTGTTCATAACCGGGAGGCAAGTAAACTGAAAGTTGCCGTAAAGGATCTTCTCCTCCTTTATTGTTTTGCAATGAAGCAGCTATAAATTCACGTCGAACAATTATTCCCTGCGCATTGATTGAAAGTGAAAAACTCAATAACAGCAAGCCAACTAAAACGATTTTCATGTTAATGTATTTATTGGTGATCAGAATCCTTGTTGCATTTCTTTCTTCACAGCAAATCTTCTGAAATAGATCGTATGATTTTTATCATTCATCTTCTTTTCACGGTCTTGTTTCAATTCATCGGGAGTGTATTGAGTAACATAGCATGGGATAATTTCTAACGCCTTTGTTTCCTGCTCCTGTATGTAATCGATCTGCACATTAAAATACTGATCATTTACAAAGCCAAGATCAAACATATTGCCTTGCTCTTTTGTCCATGCAACATAATACAACGGATATCTTTCCACCCAGCCTTCACGTAATAACAGTTCGGTAACGGCGGAACCTGCTACAATATGTTCAGAATGGTGTGTATCACCATCTGGCCCGAATGTGAGGATGAAATCGGGATTAATGGAGATGATTTTTTCTTTCAGTAATTCTACAAATTTCTTGTGCTCGTCAAAATATTTTCCAACACCAATTTTTGTATCTAACCGTTCAATACCAAGATAAATTGGCTCAGCAATACCCATGATCTTACAGGCGCATCTTGTTTCTTCTTTCCGCAGATTACCCAGTGAAT
>JANMOR010000115.1:0-2600 GCA_031369435.1 Chitinophagaceae bacterium | reverse complement strand
CCATTGCCATTGGAGAATTGGTGGATGATGCGATTGTGGATGTGGAGAATGTGTATCGACGATTAAAAGAAAACTGGGTGAGTGATGAGCCAAAGCCATTGCTGCAAGTGGTTTATGAAGCAAGTAGCGAAGTAAGAAACTCCATTGTGTATGCCACTATTATTGTGGTGCTTGTTTTTATCCCGTTGTTTTATTTGCAGGGTATAGAAGGAAAAATATTTGCCCCCCTTGGAATAGCTTATATCACTTCCATTGTTGCATCGCTGGTAGTATCACTTACCGTTACACCAGCATTGTGCAGCTATTTGCTAGGAAAGAAAAATCACTTGAAGCACATTAACCTGGCATTCTGGAAAAAGAAAAGAAATAATAGTGCTGAGGTTGTTGATGCAGCACACGAACAGGACAGCAGCCTTGTTCGCTGGTTAAAAAAACAAGACCTTAAATTATTGCATTGGGGATTGAAGAGAACGAAACTGGTTATGGGCATTGCAGTTGCTTTAATCATTGCAGCCATTGCCATCGTGCCATTTTTTGGTACTGAATTTTTACCACCCTTTAATGAAGGAAGTTTTACGGTGAATGTATTGGCACCGGCAGGTACATCACTGGAAGAAAGCAATAAGCTTGGGACTATAGCTGAAAAACAAATCTTAAAAGTACCTGAAGTGGCACTTACTTCCCGCCGAACAGGAAGGGCTGAATTAGATGAACATGCAGAACCACCCAGTTACAGCGAAATTGATGTTGCATTAAAACCCGGCGGAAGAAACAGAAAAAAAGTATTGGAAGATATCCGTACTAATTTGGAAGTATTAAAAGGTGTAACGGTTAATATCGGTCAGCCCATTTCTCACCGGCTCGACCATTTACTTTCCGGTGTACGTGCACAGGTGGCCATTAAAATTTTTGGCAATGATTTATTAACCCTTCGTTCCAATGCTGAGCAACTAAAAACAGTTATCAGCAATGTAAAGGGTGTTGTGGATGTGCAAATAGAAAACCAGGTAATGGTTCCCCAACTCATGATCAGGCTCGACCGTATGGCTGTACAGCGTTACGGATTGCAGGTGGGTAAAGTAGCTGATGAACTGGAAGTATTTTATAATGGCAAAGTAGTGAGCCAGATTTTAGACGGACAAAAAAGTTTTGATATTGTTTTAAGAACAGATGACAGTACCAGGAAAAATATTGATGCTATCCGCAATACACAAATTGCAACATCAGATGGTTCTTTAATCCCGTTGCAGCAAATTGCAACCATAGAATTAGAGAACAGCATCAATGCAGTGAATCATGAAAACACTCAACGACGTATCGTAGTTTCAGCCAATGTGCAGGGCCGTGATTTAGGAAGTACAGTAAAAGAGATGCAGGAAGCCGTTAAGAAAGATCTGCCTTTACAGGAAGGGTATTATTTACAATGGGGTGGACAATTTGAAAGCCAGCAATCAGCATCAAAACTTATTACCATACTCAGCATCTTTTCTATTGCCGGTATTTTCTTAGTGTTGTTCAGTCATTTCAGAAGCAGCAGGATTGCATTCCAGATCATGCTCAACATTCCACTGGCTTTGATCGGAAGTGTAATAGCAGTGATGCTTACTGGTGGAGTTTTTTCCATTGCAACAATGGTAGGTTTTATTACACTCACCGGTATCGCTTCAAGAAATGGTATTATGATGATCAGTCATTATATACATCTTGTTCAACACGAAGGAGAAGTGTTTGGTGATAAAATGATCATCCGTGGTTCATTGGAAAGAATGGTGCCGGTGTTAATGACCGCATTGGTAGCAGCATTTGCACTCATTCCTTTAACAATGGATGCTACAGCACCGGGTAAAGAAATTTTATACCCTGTTGCTACCGTTATTTTAGGTGGATTGGTAAGTTCAACTTTATTGGATATGATTGTTACACCGGTGGTATTTAAGTTGTTTGGTGAAAAAGCATTAAAGAAATATATAGCAGCACAGCAACAGCAGGTTATTTAATTTAAAAAAATAAAGTATGATTAAGTCACTCACAGCGATTTTCATTTTATTAACTACTTCATTTAGCTCTTTTTCACAAAATGTAAAAAAGACTGAAGAAGTATGTTACAACCCAAACTTAGTAAAAGATACAACCAAAAAAAGCATCAACTCAATGGCATTTGCTGTCATCAATGGCGATAGTATAAAAATCAATTATCATTCTCCCGGTGTTCGCAAAAGAATCATTTGGGGAGGATTGGTGCCTTTTGATGAAGTATGGGTAACCGGCGCACATGATGCCACAACAATTGAAATGAAGAAAGCTTTCGTTGTTGAAGGGAAAGAAATTCCTGCCGGTAAATATGCCTTCTTTACTATACCAGGCAAAAACGAATGGATTGTTATTATCAATAAAAATTGGAAACAACACCTCGCAACTGAATATGATGAAAAAGAGGATGTGGTGAGAATAAAAGTGCAGCCGATAAAAATTGCACATACGGAAAGGCTGCAATACTTTATTGAAAACAATAAAGGGAAGACTTCAAAGATTGCTGCGTCGTCACCAAGTGCCTGGATGGCCTGTTCCTTATCATTGGCCAAGAAGAACGCAAGATCCGC
>JANMOR010000060.1:0-3165 GCA_031369435.1 Chitinophagaceae bacterium | reverse complement strand
ATGCAGTGGTGATGAATGAATATGGCGATCAGAAAATCCTTATTCGTATGACGAAGGAGAATTATGATGACCGTAACAGTAAATATGCCGGTATCCGGTACGAGTTATTGTCAGAAACTAAGAAAATTCTGGGGTATAATTGTAAACTGGCCATTGCAAAAATGAAAGATGGTTCTACGTTCAAAGTATATTATACCACAGAACTGGTATTTCAGAACAAAGATTATGGTGTTCAGTTCCAGAGTTTGCCAGGCTTTCCTTTGGAATATGAATCGGAGTTGGGAAAAATGAAAGTAACCTACATTGCAGATAAGGTAAGTTTTGATCCCGTTGCTGCTGCTTTGTACGATGTACCTAAAGCAGGTTACCGTGAAATGACCTACGACCAGGTAAAGAATGCAAGAACAAAAAATTAAGTGAGTAAGATATACACTAAAAGAAAAAACCTCCAGTTGGAGGCTTTTTCTTTTTATCTGTTTTCTTTTTGAGGAGTTTTGAATTTGCTGAAGATCACTTTTTGCTTCACAGGTAAAATGTATAAACTATTACCTTTTTGAAAACGGATAGTGTTTCCGTGCATAACCAGCGAATTTGATGTATTAGTAGAAAAACTCAAACCACTTCTGAACTTGTATCCATTATTAAAACTTAAAGGATTGTTCTTAAGATTTAATGCTGTTGCCGGAGATTTTTTTGTGTTTTTCTTTTTGCCACCACCAGAAAAGGTTGCTGATGATGCAGAATGTAACATGGCAAAACTTAAGAAGAGCAATAAGCCGTTTCTCAGCACTTTTGAACTATTTAAAGTTTTGGTTTGCATGTCTGTACAAATTTATGAATTAAAAGCTGGGTTTTGAAAGCCGTCTGTCATTATTTTATATTTATATTAACGTATGTTGATAACTAATTGTTACATGGCCATAGGAATATTTCTTTAAATCGGGGTAACTTACAATAACCTGCAACCACATGAAGCAAAATCCTTTCCGTCAAGACAGAGAAGAAATTAAAGAATTACTTCGCATCTTCGAAAACCTCAAAAACGGCCGGTCCCACTCATTTCTGGAGGAAGAAGCATTCGAAAAACTGATTGATTATTTTGATGATAAGGAAGATATTCCACAAGCCATGCAGGCTGCTGATCTGGGAATTGATATCTACCCTTACTCCGCTTCACTTCTCATAAAAAAAGCTGATCTGCTATTGGCAACCCGCCAGTATATAACCGCACTGGATGTATTGGAGCAGGCTGAATTGCTCGACAGCAATGATATTAACCTGTTTATACTTAAAACAGATGCTCACCTGGCACTGGATCAGCAGGAGAAAGCCGTTGAATTATTACAGGAAGGGCTGGAACTTTTTACCGGGGAAGACCGGCTGGAATTACTTTTTGAACTGGCCGATGTATATGACGATTACGAAGAATTTGAAAAGGTATTTGATTGTTTGAAACTCATACTGGAAGAAGATCCATCTAATGAAGAGGCGCTTTATAAAATTTGTTTCTGGACAGATTTTACAGGAAGAAACGAAGAATCTATCCGTTTGCACCTCAATATCATCAATGATTATCCTTACAGTGAATTGGCCTGGTTTAATCTTGGTGCAGCTTACCAGGGACTAAAATTGTATGAAAAATCAATTGATGCTTATATGTATTGCATTACAATTGATGAGAAATTTGACTATGCATACCGCAATATTGGCGACGCTTATATTCGTTTACGGAGATATAAAGAAGCCATTGAAATGCTCGAAAAAGTATTGGAACTCAGCAGACCCGAAGAAGTAATTCATGAAGCCATTGGTTATTGTTACGACAGGATGGCTCAATATGCACAGGCAAGGTTTCATTACCGTAAAGCATCGCACATGCATCCCGAAGACAGCAAACTCTATTATAAAATTGCCTGTACCTATATCAACGAAGGGCAATATGAAACAGCCATCAAACAATTGCATCTTGCCTTAAAGATTCATCGGACTCAACCGGATTATAACCTGGCAATGGGTATGTCTTTAGTTGAAATTGGCCGCTATAAAGAGGCAATTGAATTCTATGCAAATGTCATTAAACATCGCCCCAAAAATGTAAAAGGATGGAGCGCCATGCTGGAATGTATGCTGAAATCAAAAATGCTTGATAACGCAGATGAATATGCCTGTGCTGCTTATGAAGCAACAGAAGGGAAACCTGTGTTTATTTTTTACAGGGCCGCTATCTTTTTTGCAACAGGTAAAACAAAGCAAGCTATTATTCAACTGGAAGATGCGATGGTGAAAGCTCCAAAACTGATCAAGAAGCTGATTGAATTGCAGCCTAAAATTTTACAACATCCACAGGTGGTTGATTTAATTGCCCGTTATAAACGCAACCGTTCAATTTAACCTGGGCATTTTTAAATACTTTTTAGCCTGTTTTGCAATTCCAAACTGACAGAAATCATAATTGCAGGTTGAACTTGCTTTCCTATTTTTGCGGCTATCTAAAATTCGTTAGTACATGAACTTTAATCTTACAAATATTCCCGACAGAAACAAACGGCCCCGTACCCATGGTATAACAATGGTGATGGATAAAGGATTGAGTATAGAAGAGACCAAGAATTTCTTAAGTGTTACTCACCCGCATGTTGATATTGTAAAGCTGGGTTTCGGAACTTCTTTTGTAACACCCGATCTTACAAAAAAATTGGAAATATATGCTCAGTACGATATACCCGTATATTTCGGCGGCACTTTGTTTGAAGCTTTCCTTATCCGTAACCAATTCGAAGATTATATCAGTGTTTGTAAAGAATATGGTATCAAGTTTATGGAAGTAAGCGATGGGTCCATTGAAATTCCACATGCAGAAAAATGCGGCTATATTGAAAAACTAACCAAACACGGAACAGTGTTAAGCGAAGTGGGCAGTAAAGATGCAGCGCATATCATCCCTCCTTATAAATGGATTGAACTGATGAGAGCCGAGCTGGAAGCTGGTTCAACTTATGTAATTGCGGAGGCAAGAGAAGCCGGTAATGTGGGTATCTACCGTGGAAGCGGTGAAGTAAGAGAAGGTCTTGTACAGGAAATTCTTACACAGATACCCGAAGAAAAAATTTTGTGGGAAGCTCCGCAAAAAGCACAGCAACTTTATTTTATTGAATTGATCGGTCA
>JANMOR010000017.1:0-2586 GCA_031369435.1 Chitinophagaceae bacterium | reverse complement strand
TTTAACCTTCGATACACATTCTCCACATCCACAATCGCATCATCCACCAATTCTCCAATGGCAATCGCCAAACCACCCAGCGTTAATGTATTAATGGAAATATCAAAAAACTTAAAAACGATAGCAGTAATGATGAGCGATAAAGGAATAGCTGTAAGCGTTATAATGGTAGTACGGAAATTCAGCAAGAACAAAAACAAAATAATGATCACCAAAATAAATCCATCTCTCAATGCATGTTCTACATTGGTAATAGAATTGACAATAAAACTTTTTTGCTGAAATACATCTGTGTTGATATGAATGTCTTTGGGGAGTGATGTTTTAATCTCCTCCATTGCTTTCAACACTTCATTCGTTACAGTGAGTGTACTTGAGCCCGGTTGTTTTTCAATACTGAGAATAACTGCAGGCTTTCCGTTAAATGATCCGTCACCTCTTTTAATGGGGCCGCCAAATTTTACTTCAGCTACCTGCTTCAGTAGGATAGGAGCAGCATTTCTGTTTGTAACAACCGTGTTGGCCAGATCTTCCAATGTATTTGCTCTTCCAATATTTCTAATCAATGTTTCAGAGCCTTTGTTATCAACAAAACCACCGGTTGTGTTTTGATTGGTTAACTGCAAGGCATTATCAATATCATCAATTGACAAATTATATTGCCTTAGTTTTTCACTGGAGATCAACACCTGGTACTGCATCCGTTCGCCGCCAATGGGTATCACCTGGCTTACACCACTTACACTCATCAATCTTCTGCGAATGGTAAAGTCGGCCAGTGTTCTTAAATCAGCAGGCGATGTAGTATCGCTTGTTACAGCTACCATCATAATTTGTCCCATAATGGAACTGATGGGACCCATCACCGGGGTAATGCCTTTAGGCAATTGTATGTTCTGTAACTTCTCAGCAGTTAATTGTCTTGCCCGATAGACATCCGTTTTCCAGTCAAACTCAACAAACACCATTCCCAATCCAGGGCTTGCAACTGAACGCACCACCTCTACTCCCGGCGCTCCGTTCAGTTGTGTTTCTACAGGCAGGTTTACCTGGCTTTCCACTTCTTCAGGAGCCATACCATTAGCTTCTAAAAAAATGGTTACCCTTGGCCGGTTCAAATCGGGTAATACATCTACCGGAAGATTCACCAATGTAAATACACCATACACCATTACCAATGCTGCTAACGAGATTACCAGCATCCGGTTTTTTAAGGAGAAGAGAATGAGTTTGTTGAGCATATTATTTTGTTGAGTGGAAACAGGAAAGTAAAACTGTGTGCTTCAATAAACTATTGATCAACTGCAACACAGTTTTACATTTAATTAATGTCCTTCATGCTCGCCTTTCTTCATATCCTTCATATCAGCAGCTTTGCCTTCTGCAACATTCATGGTAAAATCACTGGTGTAAACTTTTCCTTTGCTTTGAAACTGGATCCAGCCACGATAAACACCGGGTTTGTCAAACGTCGTATGCAAATCAAACTTGCCACCTTCTACACTTGGGTGCACATGCAAATATTTTTTATCATTAAGACTTACAACTACCATATGTGCTTTTGCACCGAGGTAATCTTCTAAGGTTGTTACATCAACTTCTTTACCATTCAGCATGACCATGCCGCTAATATGCATCGCCATATTGGTTAAAAATTTACCGCCTTCTGGTGTAAGTGAAACTGTAAAACCATCTCCTGCTGAACCTGTTAATTTATCTGCTCCATATTTTTTAGCAGCAGGCGCATTACCTGTTACGTTTACGTTTAAATTATCAACAACATGGTTGCCGCCGCTGGGTTTATAATCAGCAAACAAGGTGTATTTACCTGCTGCAGGAAATTTTTCCTTTACGGAGTAAGAACCATCTGAGTTAAATTCAGGATGAATATGATCAAACCAGCTAAGATCATCATTTACTACTATGAGATGAATTTTTTTGGTATGCTCCACATCTAATGGCACCTGTTCAGTTGCATTGTCTTTGTTTTTTGGTGTCATCGATAAGGTTACTTCCTGGTTAGGATTTACAGTGGCAGGATTGGTGCTGAACTGCATGGATACATTACTTACTGCACCGGCATTGTCGTTGTGCTCCAGTTTCATGCCGCACTTAGGACAAGTGTCGCCTTCCTTACCAGTAACTTCAGGATGCATGGGACAGGCATAAATATGATCGCCATCTGAATGTGTCATTGAAGTTGTTGTTGAATCTGTTGTAGTAGTTGTTTTTTCAGTACTGTTATTGCATGCTGCAAAAATGGTTACTGTACTGATGGCAAGAACCGCCATTGAAATGTTGAATACTTGTTTCATTTGTTTTATTTTTTATTGACCAGATAAGTTATTGATGATTGTGACCTTCGTGATTGGTAGTTTCTTTTTTTGCTTCTACTTTTGAAAGCTTCATATAGCAAACAGGACATTTGCCCTCTTTGCTGTATGTTTTGTCTCCTTCGCATTTCATGGGGCATTGATATACGGCAGCCACTGGTTTTTGCATTGCTTTTAATGTCATATTGCACTTGGGACATTTGCCGGCTTTGTAATAGGTTTTATCGCCTTCGCATTTCATGGGGCATTGATA
>JANMOR010000774.1:0-1778 GCA_031369435.1 Chitinophagaceae bacterium | reverse complement strand
CTGGAGATGTGGCAGACAGAAATCTTGGACAATTGGTTTTTGACATTCAGTAATGTAGTTTAAATAAAAATTACCATGAAAATATTAATAAAAATGAAAGTATCCCTAATGATAGGTACAGTATGTATCTGTGGGATGAGTTTTGCTCAGGTAGCAAAGCCGGCACCCATTTCTGAGGTACCTAAGACAGAGTCTTCAGTACCTACGGAGGATATATTTGTGGATGACATAGTCAGAAAAAGAATTGTTCTTGAAAACAAAATTATGGATCTTCAGCCGATTCGTGAGGCAGATATTTCCTGGGAAAAAAGGATTCAAAGGGTCATTGATACCCGTGAAAAAATGAACCTTCCTTTCCGTTATGCGGCCGACGAGGATAATGGCAACCAGCGCTTTATTTCTATTTTATTACAAGCAATACGTAACAGGGAAATCACTGCATTTGATGTTGCTGATGATCGTTTTACAACTCCTCTAACTCCTGACAAAGTATTGGAAACATTTGCAGGTGGTGTTGATACAGTTCCTGTTTATGATATGCAGGGAATTATTACACGTTATGAAGTACGTTCACGTGAATTTGATCCTGATAGCATTTACCAGTTCCGTATCAAAGAAGAATGGGTGTTTGATAAAGAATCTTCAAGAATGTTTGTTCGTATTCTTGGTATAGCACCTGTTAAACCTCAATACACAACATCAGGCATATTCATTGGTATGATTCCTATGTTCTGGGTTTACTATCCTGATACCCGCCCGGTATTAGCAAAATTTGAAGCTTTTAATGGCAAAAACTTTGGGGCACGTATGACTTGGGAAGAATTATTTGAAAACCGTATGTTCAGCAGTTATATCACTAAGTCAACTATGGATAATCCATACGACAGACGATTAAAAGATTATATCAAAGACCCTATCCTTCGTTTATTGGAAGGTGAAAATATAAAAGATAAGATCTTTAATTACGAACAGGATCTTTGGTCATACTAATCATCATTCAGTTCAAAAATACCGAGCCGCCTTCAAGGCGGCTTTTTTGTACAAAGACTTTTGAAAAACAAAGTATAACTACGCAAAACCACATAAAGGCAAGAGAATCAATGAGAAAATATATTAAATAATTATGAAAATACCCTCTTTGAAGTATTGCTTTTCTACCAAGTGTTTGTATCTTCGTTACGGTTTTTCATAGGATATTGGATTTTAAAGACGGGGCTGGATTTCTATCCTGGCCCCATTTTTTTTGTTCTTACTGTTGTTTGTTCAGAGCTTGTTGTATAAGTTCTGCTTTTTTAGCCCCGATCAATCCTGCTAATTTCTCAATGGGTGCATTACGAATGTTATTGACTGATTTAAACTCTTTCATCAGTGTTTCAATGGTTGCTCCGCCAATTCCGGCTATTTCATCCAGTTGTGTTGTAAATGCCGCTTTGCTTCTTTTCTGCCGATGAAAAGTAATTCCAAACCGATGCACTTCATCTCTTATGGTTCGGATCAGGTTCAATGATTCACTGTTGTAAGTTAGCTTCAATGATTGCTGATCACCGGCAAAAAAAAGTTCTTCAACATTTTTTGCTAATCCAACAACAGTCATCTTGTTCTCCAGTTTCAATTCTTTAATACTTTCCAATGCAGAAGATAATTGCCCTTTTCCTCCATCAATGATCACTAACTGTGGTAATGATTCGCCTTCTTCTGTAAGTCGTTTATATCTTCTGTAAACAACTTCTTTCATGGAAGCAAAATCGTTAATGCCCTGAACAGTTTTAATATTATAA
>JANMOR010000764.1:0-1957 GCA_031369435.1 Chitinophagaceae bacterium | reverse complement strand
GGTGGTGCAATCTCTTCTGTAAAAGGAAAAGAAATTGCCAACCTTCCCAATGCTTCAGTTGACCGTGCTTTGCAAGGTCGTGCTGCAGGTGTATTGGTACAGGCAAACAATGGTATCCCCGGTGGTGCCATTAATGTACGTATCCGTGGTACAGGTTCCTACCTTGCAGGTAATCAGCCACTTTATATCGTGGATGGTGTGCAATTAAACACAAGAGCTGATGGTAATTTTACAGAAAATAACCCTCTTGCATTTTTAAATCCAAACGATATAGAAAGTATTGATGTATTAAAAGATGCTGCGAGTGCTGCCATTTATGGTGCACAGGCATCAAACGGGGTTGTAATCATTACCACCAAAAAAGGTAAATCAGGCAAAACCAAATTTAATTTTAATACCTACTTAGGATCGGCCCGTCCCATTAAAAAATTCGACGTGTTGAACACTCAGGAATATATTAATGCAAGGACTGGGGCGTTTTATAACCAAGGTATTAACTCAACAGTTGGCTATTCTTTCCTAAATGCCAAACGTTCGGTTTTAGGCGAACTCGCAAATGCAACAGGTGTGCCAACAGCTACAACCAATGCTTTTACCGAAAAGCAGGTTGATTCAATGATTTCTGTGTTGCCTACTTACAACTGGCAGGACCTCGCTCTTAAAAATGGTACGATTCAAAACTATGATCTCAATATGAGTGGTGGTAATGATAAAACCACATTCTATCTTGGTGCTTCTTACAGTTTCCAGAATACCATTATTAATAAAGTGGATTTTAAGCGTTATACCCTTAACTCAGACATTACTCATAAGGCTACAGATAAGCTCACACTTACTTCAAAAATCAGTTTGAGTAGTTTTGAACAACAGTTGCCCTTTGGTGTGAGCGGTTCTTTTTTAGGTAGTCCTATTTTTTCCAGTTCATTGATACTTCCTGTTAACCCTGTTCGTAATGCAGATGGAACCTATTTTGGGTTACCTCCTGCACAGGCTTTAGCTGGTGTATTAAACCAAAACGTTATTGCAGTAAATGATTTCAATAGCGGTTATCAAAAAACTAACCAACTGGTAGGATCTATCACTGGTGAATATAAATTTACAAGCTGGCTTATATTCCGCTCTTTCTTCTCACTTGATTATCGTTTGGTTCAGGGAAATCTTTACCGTGATCCACGTACTAATGATGGTTTTGGTGTTAGGGGTCGAGGTAGTGTTGAAAGTGACTGGAATAGTAACTTTCTTACCACACAAACACTCAATTTCAATAAATCGTTCGGCAAAAGCAGAACAGATGGTTTGCTTGGAATTGAATACAGAAAAGATATCCGTGAATCTATTACAGCCGCAGGTATTGGGTTTCCCTCTTACCAGTTTACAACTATAAACGCTGCTGCAACCGCCGAAAGTGTTGGACAGTTTGTAACAGAATTTAGAAGAGCCGGTTATTTCGGACGTTTTAACTATACATACGATAACCGTTATGCATTATCTCTAATCCTCCGGAGAGATGGTTCAAGCCGCTTTGGTTCCAACTATAGATTTGGCTGGTTCCCCGGTGTAATTGGTACCTGGAACATGGACAATGAAAAATTCATGCAGAACACAAATTGGATCAGCACATTAAGGCTTCGTGGTTCCTGGGGACAAACAGGAAATGATCAGATTGGTGATTTTGATTCAAGGTCTCTATTTGGTGCAGGTAGCCAATACAACCAGTTAGCTGCCATCAATTATACCCAATTAGGTAATCCTGATATTCGTTGGGAAAGAAACCAAACTATTAACCTCGGCTTGGATTATGGTATTCTCAGCAATCGGTTCAACGGATCGGTTGAAGTATATCAGCGTATTACAAAAGATTTATTGTTACCACGCCCTGTTTCCTGGCAAAATGGTGTTTCCAGCTTTACACAAAACGTTGGAGAACTTGAATTAAAAGGTGTTGAATTTGGTTTAA
>JANMOR010000757.1:0-4375 GCA_031369435.1 Chitinophagaceae bacterium | reverse complement strand
GGAATGATTGCTGTGATGTTTATTTTAAAAAAAATAATTGCTGCTCTTGAACTCAACCCGCTTTTTCAGGCAATTGCGTGGATAACCCTGGCAACAAACCCCGAACCTTTCAGGTCTATTGGAATCAGTGATTTATATGGTTGTCTCTTTGGTTTATGGAGTGTTCTTCTTTGTATCAGATATCTCCAATCAAATGATCAAAATAAAACCATTCCGATTCTTGCTTCTTTTATTTTCTTTTTACCAGCTGCTTTTCGTTACCAGTATTACCCCGTGATATTTATTTTTCCACTTTTCCTTTTAATAGCAGCTACCATTTTAAAAAAATCTCTCTTAATCAGAACAGCCGTTTTTTCTTTTTTACTGGTTGGTTTATTCCTTGGTTTGCAATTGCTATACCTGTCATATTCTACTAACAGCATGATTTATGCTTACGATCCAAAAGGATTTTTTCCCTCGAACCTGGCTTTCATGTATCCTGTCTTCATCAAAACCGTTTTTAACACTAGTTATATACAAAATAAATTAGAGGGATTGTTTGATTGGTTTAACCTGGCTTATTTGTTAACAAATCTTCTGTTCTTCATTTTAGTCTATGCATGGTTGACAGGTTATTTCTTTCGAACATATGAGAAAATCAAAAAAACTTCTTATGAATTAAAAAAAACCGGAAGTGTTTTATTGCAGTTTCTTTTTTTTGCTGTGAGTACTGCTATCATATTTACATTAGTTGCGGCCTCGCTTATTTATAACAGCAGAAGCGGAACCTTTGGCGGATGGACCTATGTTGGCGAAGCACGCTACTATATGATCCCTGCCTTGTTGTTTTTAATGATGCTGCTAAAAATTGTGCAGCAAAACATCAATCGATCAAAAATTATTGCTCTGGTAGTAGGATTAGCTCTTACCTGCAATGCTGCACTTTGGTGTAAGTTTGTTTATAATATTTTTACCGACAACCTTTCAAAAAAAGAAGCACAAAACATTGCCGACAGAGCCGCAATTGGACAAAAGATTATTGATCTTCAAAAAAAATCTCTGCCTGTAATCGTTTCCTACACTGAGCCATACTATGCTTTTTTCTCTATCAGAAACCAATATGCTATTACCAAAAAAGTACTCGTATTACTTGATAGCGGATTTAAAACAACTGCCCCGGTTCAATTGCTGATCATAACAGAAAACACGCCTTCTCAAAAAGAAAGTGATTTTCTTTTGCGTAATCATGCAACAGAAATATTTGCCGGCAGTCGTTGTAAGATTTTTTATATACTTGCGGAAAAGAATTCTTCGTCAAAGTAGTAACAGCATTCATTTCAAACCAGTACTTTTATTGATGCCTGAAGCAAACATATATATCATTGTTCCCGCTTATAATGAACAGGAAATGCTTCGGATTGTTGTCTCCTCTTTAATACAAACAGGCTATAAGATTGTTGTTGTTGACGATGGTTCTGATACTGGTGTCTCACCTTTTTTAAATGGTTTACCAATTCAACTTTTAAAACACAGGATCAATCTTGGCCAGGGTGCTGCTTTACAAACAGGCAACAGCTATGCTCTTCAAAAAGGAGCAGATGTTATTATTCATTTTGATTCTGACGGACAACACCGTGTTGCAGACATTGAAACTTTGTTAGCACCTATATTAAGCAATGAATGCGACATTACACTTGGCTCCCGTTTTCTTTCGAAATCCAGGCCGGTGAATATTTCTTTTTTCAGAAACATGGTTTTGCATACGGCCCGTTATCTCAACTACCTTTTTACAGGGCTGTTGTTAACAGATGCACATAATGGGCTCCGTGCTATGAACAGGCATGCAGCACAGCAGTTAGTATTAACCGAAAACAGGATGGCTCATGCCTCAGAAGTATTATTTCTGTTGAAAAAAAACAAGTTGCGTTTTAAAGAAGTGCCTGTTATAATAGACTACACAAAATATTCAAAACAAAAAGGACAGTCGTCCTGGAATAGTATCAGAATTTTTTTCGATTTACTTTTACATAAATTATTTGAATGAGTGCCATACAGGTTTTATTAATCAGCGCATTTTTGTTTACAGCATTATATTATTTTGTGCGGTTACGTAACAGGATAGCAGATGTATTGCTGTTGTTTATCCTTGTTGCAGGTGCTGTGCTTTTTATTCTCTTTCCCGGGTGGACAAATTTTATTGCTCAAAAACTTGGAGTTGGCCGTGGTGCCGATCTTGTTTTTTATACCTGTATTGTACTGTTTTGTTTTGTGATACTAAAACTCTATTCAAGAATGCGCAGGCTGGAACAGCAGATCACCGAAATCATCCGCAAAGAAACCATTGAAGAAGCTGAAATAAAAGAATAGTTACTTAATTACAGATGAATTGAGTTTTGTTACGGTGTTTACATTAATGCTTGCAAGAGGAATAACTGCAACTGTTTTATTATAAAACAAGCCAACCTTACGGCCATAATAATAAGTAATATCGGAAGTAATGGGTACCCCCGTAATAGTAGGTGTTAATCTCACTTTAATAACATCCTTGTAAGTTGTTCCATCCATTGTAGTATCAAACTTATTTTTTTCAACAACAAAATTTAAATTAACGGCTACCGGAAATCCCATCACAGTTACTGTTTCAACTTCAGACCATGATCCGTTTAAAGCTAAGTTATCTTTCAAATACAAAACTTCAACTGGTTGTGGTAAGGCTGCAAAAAAAGATATCCGGTAATAATCGCTACCCGATTTATTATAATATTCATTTTGACCGATAGAATTACTAATGACTTTATATGTTTTGCCGCTCGAGACAGTGTCTTTATTCGTTACGGTTAATTTAAAAACACTGTTAACAGGGCCAGAGTTTGTAGTTCCTGTTGTTGTATAATTCCATTCACTGCCAACAGTCAATGGTTGATAGTCTCCATTATCAACGGCGGGTGGATTATTCTTTTTGCAGTTACCTGCAGAAAAGATAATAAAGGCAGCGGCACATATGAACAGGGTTTTTTGCATGGTCGATTTTTTGTTAAAGATACTAAAACGTCTTTTTTTGCTGCTTGTTGCTTAAAACTCACAGTTCTTAGGTGTGCGGGGAAAGGCAATTACATCACGGATATTGCCCATACCGGTAACAAACAGTACCATCCGTTCAAAACCAAGACCAAAGCCCGCATGTGGCACTGTACCAAAACGCCTTGTATCAAGGTACCACCAAAGATCTTCAGCGGGCACATGCATCTCTTTCATCCGTTGTTCCAATTTATCCATCCGTTCTTCTCTTTGTGAGCCGCCAACAATTTCTCCAATACCCGGCGCCAGAATATCCATTGCTGCAACTGTTTTTCCATCATCATTCTGGCGCATATAAAACGCTTTGATGTCTTTGGGATAGTTCGTAACGATCACAGGCTTTTTAAAATGCTTTTCAACCAGGTAACGCTCATGTTCACTCTGCATATCAATTCCCCACTTTACTTCATATTGAAATTTTTTCTTTTTATACGCAGGCGATTGTAATAAAATATCAATGGCTTCGGTATAAGTGATGCGTTCAAATTCGTTGTTCAACACAAACTCCAGTTTCTCAATTAAACCCAGCTCACTGCGTTTATCCTGTGGTAATTGTTTTTCTTCTTCCGCCAAACGTTGTGCAAGAAATTCCAGGTCTTCCCTGTTGTTGTCCATTGCATAACGGATAATATATTTGATAAACTCTTCAGCCAGGTTCATATTATCTTCCAGGTCGCAGAAAGCCATTTCCGGTTCTATCATCCAGAACTCAGCAAGATGTCTTGCTGTATTGGAGTTCTCTGCACGAAAAGTTGGACCAAATGTATAGATCTCACCAAACGCTGTGGCACCAAGCTCTCCCTCCAATTGTCCACTTACCGTTAAGTTGGTAGCACGGCCAAAAAAATCTTCTTTGAAATTAATTGTACCATCTTCATTGAGTGGAGGATTAACCAATGGCAATGTAGATACTCGAAACATTTCTCCTGCGCCTTCTGCATCACTTGCAGTTACAATAGGTGTATGGAGATATACAAATCCTTTTTGATTATAGAATTGATGAACGGCAAAAGCCAATGAATGCCTGATGCGGAAAACAGAACCAAATGTATTGGTACGAAAACGCAGGTGTGCAATCTCTCTTAAAAATTCAAGGCTATGTTTCTTTGGTTGAAGCGGGTACTTTTCAGCATCACTATCGCCCAATATTTCGATGCTTGTTGCTTTCAGTTCAAGCTTTTGTCCTTTTCCCTGTGAAGGAAGAACGATCCCGGTGACTTTCAAAGAAGCAGAAGTGGTCATTCGTTTCAGCAAATCCTCCTCAAATTGACCAAGCACCAACACCACCTGCAGGTTGTTGTTGGTGCTGCCATCGTTT
>JANMOR010000756.1:0-1636 GCA_031369435.1 Chitinophagaceae bacterium | reverse complement strand
CCCGACGCCCAGACCCAGCCGTAGGAGATGGAGAGTTTCAAAAAAAGTGTATCGGTAAAATGGGGGATATGAGTAAGGCCGAAGGCCGAACTGTTTTATTTGTGAGTCATAACCTTCCTGCTGTTAAGAAACTTTGTACTACAGGATTGTTTTTGAGTAACGGAATGTTGCAGTTTGAAGGTAGTGTGAATGAGGTTGCCACTCTTTATTTTAATGAAATAGAAAAGCAATCAACGATGCTCGTTGATGCAAATCTGCGTGAAGGAAATGGAAGGGTGCGGTTACAATCTTTCCAAATCATCGGTAATCCTGCAGTGGAAGTTGGCCATCCCGTTACATTTCGTTTTGGACTAAATAAACCTTTTGATAAATCAAGACTGCTGGTTTCTTTTTCGCTACGCAGTCCTGATCACCAGTTGCTCAGTTATGTGGTATCAGATGAAACAGTGGTGGAAGATATGAAACCGTCTTCTGAGCTATCCGATGAAATGGAACTTGTGATCAATAATTTCAATGTAAGACCGGGGCGTTATTCCATTCGCATTATCCTGCATGATACAGATACCAGTTATGAAAACACCTGCGATATTGTGGAATCAGCCATGGAACTGGATGTGCTGAGTAATGATTTTTTTAACTCCGGCAAAGCCATGCGTAGTCATGATCAATCAAGTGTGATGCAGGCTTTTTTTAAGTTCAAGTAAATATAACCAGCAATATGCTCAAACGACTTTTCGAAAAACTCAGCCTCAAAGGATACAGAGGGGAAGTAACCGCCAATCAACGCCAGCAGATCGCAGAAATACAACGGCTGCATGAACAGTTGTTTCTCAATAATCCTGTATTAATTGTAAAGGATGTAAAAATGTACCTGCCTTTGTTTTATGTGGATCATATTCAAAAGCTCATTTACAATTACAGGGATTTTTATGAAAAAGAAACACTTGATTATTTGAAAGAGCAATACGGTTCCTTTGAACGTGTTTTGGATATTGGATCCAACATCGGTAATCATATGCTGTATTACTGCAGCCGGCTGGGAGCTAAACAGGTCATTTGTTTTGAGCCGAATACATTTAATCATAGTGTGCTGTGTAAAAATATTGAATTGAATAATTTGCAGGAACTTGTAACGGTACACAATGTTGCATTGGGCGCAACAGGTGGAAAGGGAATTCAAAAAGATTTCACCAATATGAATACCGGGATGAACCGCATTGAACCGGTTAGCTCAACAGATGCCGGTATTGCTTCCGTAGATATTATACGGCTTGATGATTTGCATTATCAGCAGATTGATTTTATAAAAATTGATGTGGAAGGATTTGAAGTATCTGTATTGAAAGGCGCAGCCGAAACACTCAGGGGTTCTAAAGCAGTTGTATTAATTGAAGTATTCAAAGAAAGCCAGGCAGAAGTTGATGAGATCATGACTTCCTATGGTTACAGGAAAACAAAAACGATTGAAGAGTTTAATATGATTTACGAAACGATCTGAGTTTCCGGAAATCCATGACCCATCAATCAAAACCAGTTATCCTGCATTTTGTAACCTGGTATCCTTCTTCAGAGAATGATATTGAAGGAATTTTTACCCGTCGTCATGTTGAGTTGCTGGCAACAGATGAATCTATTG
>JANMOR010000709.1:0-2156 GCA_031369435.1 Chitinophagaceae bacterium | reverse complement strand
TTATCCTGCTACCATTTCTTTTGCAGTTACTAAAGAAGATGCAGTTAGTTTTTCTCCGCTCAGCATTTTTGCAATAGCTTCAATCTGTTCATCTTTATTGAGCAAACGTATTTTTGTTTTGATAACCGATTTTTCTTCCTGCTTATACACAAAATAATGCGCCGATGCTTTGGCTGCTATTTGAGGAAGATGAGTGATGGTGATCACCTGGTGTTTCACAGAGAGTTCTTTTAACAAAATACCTACCTGCCTGGCAGCTTCACCACTGATGCCGGTATCAATTTCATCAAACAACATTGTTGGCAGTTCAATTCTTTCAGCAACAAGCGATTTAATACATAGCATTAACCGGCTTAGTTCGCCACCACTGGCCACTTTACTGATTTGTTCAAACCGGTTGCTTTTGTTGGCATCAAATAAAAAGTTGATCTCATCTTTACCGTAAGCCGATAAAGTTGTTTCATTGATTTCAACTTTTAATCTTGCATTCTGCATTCCAACACGCTGTAATAAAGAGTTTACATTTTGTACAAAAGGATCAACCTGCTTTTTTCTTTTTGACTGAAGTGCAGTTGCTTCTTTTTCTAATTGCTGCTGCAGTTGTAACGTTTCTTTTTCTTTTGCTTCAATTGTTTGATCGAGGTTTAAAACAATTTGCAGTTGTTCTTTCAGCACTTGCTGTATCTGCAAAAGATCATTGGTAGAATGTGCCCCATGTTTCTTCTGCAGTTTATAACCTGTTTCTAAACGTGTATTGATCTGCTGCATTCTTGCTTCATCAATACTGATGCTGTTTTGCAAATGATTCAGTTCCGCAGCAATATCATTCAATTCAATTTGCGCTGATTGTAAACGATCGGTGATTGAAGTCAGCTCTTTGCTGATGTCTTTATACTGTTGCAACCTTTGCAGCATGGTTTTCAATTGCTGAACAACAGGACTGTCGCCTTCTTTCAGCAAGGCTGTTGCATCACTCAATACAGTTGAAATAGCTCCGGCATTATTCAATAATTTTAATTCCTGGTCAAGCTCTTCCAATTCATTTTCTTTAAAAGAAGCTTCATCCAGTTCAGTGAGTAAAAACTGTTTGTAATCCTGTTCTTTTTTTGCCTGTAGTTGCTGATCCCTGAGCTGCTGCAATTCTTTTTTCATTTTTGCAAAATGAAGATAACTGCTGTGGTACTGCTGCGTTTCTTTTGCACAACCAGCCAGGGCATCTAACACTTCACGTTGAAAACCTTCATCGCCTAATTCAAGTGTATCAAATTGCTGATGCAGATCAACCAGCAAAGAAGTCAGCTCTTTCAATTGAGTTAAATTAACAGGAGTATCATTTACAAATGCTCTTGATTTTCCGTTTGTTGTAATTTCTCTTCGTAAGATCAGTTCATCTTCAATATCCATTTCCTGCAGCTGTAACCACTCTTTCACTTTTAAATAATTACTTGCAGAAAATGTAACCTCTACGATGCATTTCTTTTCTTTATTCATCAGCACATTACTCTCAGCCCTGTTGCCAAGTACCAATCCCAAAGCACCCAGTAAAATAGATTTACCTGCGCCTGTTTCTCCTGTAATGGTATTTAACCCGGATTGAAATTCAACATTCAACTCATCAATGATGGCAAAATTCTGTATGGAAAGTTTTTGAAGCATATACAGTTTCAAAACTAACTTAATTGAAGCAGTAACAAAAAAAATGAATGCATAAAAAAAGGGCACTGTATAGTGCCCCTTAAGATATACTTGAAATCTTTTTAGTAATCTATTGAATCATTTAAATCTGTATCAACAAGAATACGTCCGCAGTTTTCACAAACAATGATCTTCTTGTGTTGTTTGATCTCACTCTGGCGTTGAGGAGGAATGGTATTGAAACAACCACCACAGCTCTCTCTTTCAATAGGCACTACACTCAGGCCATTGCGGTAGCTGTTACGGATACGGTCGAAGCTGATGAGCAAGCGCTCTTCCACACCTTCTCTTGCAGCACTTACCTGGGCCTTTAAATGATTTTCTTCTTTTTCAGTATCAGCAATGATTTTATCTAATTCGCCTTTCTTGTGCTCTAAATTCTTTTCTTTTACAGCAATTGCTTTCTTTGCTTTTTCGAGCACTTCACTTTTTTCAATCAATTCTTCATTAGCATCTTTAAT
>JANMOR010000684.1:0-1542 GCA_031369435.1 Chitinophagaceae bacterium | reverse complement strand
GCCTGTTGAAGTAATTGATGCATTAACGGATTATTATAAACATTATAACGCTAATATCCACCGTGGAATTCATTCGCTTGCTGAAGAAGCAACTGCTGCTTATGAAGCTACAAGGGATACAGTACAGCAATTCATTAATGCAACACATCGTGAAGAAATTATTTTTACAAGAGGTGTTACAGAAAGTATCAACCTCGTTGCATACACCTGGGCAAGAACCAATCTCAAAGCTGGTGATGAGATTATCATCAGTGGTATGGAACATCACAGCAATATTGTTCCCTGGCAATTGATTATTGAAATAACAGGTGCAAAGCTGAAAGTGGTTCCTGTTGATGATAATGGCGAACTGATCATAGAAGAGTTTCACAAACTCCTCAATGAAAAAGTAAAACTGGTTTCGGTAGTGCATGCGTCGAATTCATTAGGCACCATCAACCCGGTAAAAGAAATGATTGATGCGGCGCATAAGATTGGCGCTATTGTAATGCTTGATGGTGCTCAATCAACCGTTCACCTCGACATTGATGTACAGGAACTCGATTGCGATTTCTTTGCTATCAGCTCACACAAAGTATATGGACCAACCGGTATTGGAGTATTATATGGTAAACGGGCATTACTCGAAGCCATGCCGCCGTTCATGGGTGGCGGTGAAATGATCAAAGATGTAACGTTTGAAAAAACCACATGGAACGAGTTGCCTTATAAATTTGAAGCAGGCACGCCCAATATTGCTGATACTGTTGCACTGAAGGCTGCAATTGATTTTGTGCAACGGATCGGGAAAAAACAAATCCGCAGACATGAAGATGAATTATTGCAATATGCAACAGAACATCTTGAAAATATTGATGGACTTCGAATGATTGGGAAAGCAAAACATAAAGTAAGTGTTGCTTCATTTATAGTAGAAGGCGTTCATCCGCAGGATTTAGGCATTTTATTAGATAACCAGGGAGTGGCTGTTCGTACAGGTCATCATTGTACACAACCGTTGATGAATCGGTTTGGTATTCCCGGTACTACACGTGCAAGTTTTGCAATGTACAATACAAAAGATGAAATTGATGTGCTGATTGAAGGATTGAATAAATCAATTAAGTTGTTGAGATAACACGAATGATACTAATTACACTAATTAAAAAACAATTCGTGTAATTCGCAGGAATTCGTGTAATAAATTAAAAGATGAGCGAGTTAAAAAAAATAAACGAAATAGAAGAAGAAATTGTTGATGAGTTCTCCCTGTTTGATTCCTGGGATGAAAAATATGAATACATCATCGACATGGGTAAGAAGTTGAAACCTTTAGAAGATGAACATAAGAAAGACGAAAATAAAATCAAAGGGTGCCAGAGCACAGTGTGGATGGTGAGCGAAGTAAAAGATGGGAAAGTATATTACCGTGCAGAAAGTGATGCAATAATTGTAAAAGGTTTAGTGAGTATGTTGATCAGGGTATTGAGCGGACATGCTCCAAAAGAAATCATGGATGCAAAGCTGGATTTTATTGATAAGATCGGCATGAAACAACACCTG
>JANMOR010000491.1:0-1894 GCA_031369435.1 Chitinophagaceae bacterium | reverse complement strand
TGGATGGACAGAACAAGCCCTTTGTGTTAAAGCAGGAGCATTTCAGGCATTACGTTGATTATTTCAACACAATGGAAGAGCCAAATATTGAACAGGGAATTCCAAATTCAAAGTCTTGGGAGTGGATGAAGAAGAATATTCCTTTGTTTGAATGTCCGCAACAAAATTTTGAAGAGATCTTTTATTACCGCTGGTGAACATTAAGAAAGCACATCAAGAAAACTGAAAAAGGATTTGTGTTTACAGAATTTTTGATTCAACGCAGTTATGCAGATAAATATAATCTCATCTCCAGTGGTCTTGGTCATCATATTTACGAATCAAGATGGCTGCACGACAAAACCTATATGGATAACAACCTGCATGTATGGTATCGGGGTAATGATGGCAAGCCGTTGAAGAAATTACGTTTTTACAGCAGCTGGAATATTGATGCCATCTATAACCGTTACCTCGTAAATGCAGATAAACAGTTTTTGTTGAATATGCTTCCTGATCTGAAAGAAGATTACGCAGCATGGGAACAGGAAAAGAAATCTTCAAATGGTTTGTTCTGGCAGTTTGATGTACGTGATGCAATGGAAGAAACCATCAGCGGAGGAAGAAATGAAAAAAATCCACGCCCATCGATCAACGGCTATATGTTTGGTAATGCAAAAGCTTTAGCTGCTATTATACAATTAAATGGCGATCAAACAACTGCTCAACTATACAATCGCAAAGCAGATTCCATCAAACAACTTTCACAACAGCTGCTCTGGCATCCACAACACCAATTCTTCGAAGTGAGAAAAGAAAAAGACGATACTCTGTCGAATGTAAAAGAAGAGATCGGTTTTATTCCCTGGTATTTTAATATGCCTGACAATACATACAATATTGCATGGCGAAGTTTGATGGATACAAAAACATTCTGTGCACCATTTGGCATCACCACTGCAGATCGCAGTCATCCTGAATTTCGTACGCATGGTTGTTGTAAATGTGAGTGGGATGGAGCGGTATGGCCGTTTGCAACTTCACAAACATTAACAGGCATGGCCAACCTGTTGAATAATTACCAACAGGATTATGTGGTTGATAGTAATTACTTCAACTTGCTCAATACTTATGTTGAGTCGCAATATTATCGTGGCCGTCCTTACATTGGTGAATACCTTGATGAGAAGACAGGTTTTTGGTTAAAAGGTGATGAAGAACGAAGTCGGTACTACAATCATTCAACATTTAATGATCTCATCATCAGCGGACTGGTTGGTTTAAGACCAAGAGCAGATAATAACGTTGAAGTAAATCCATTGTTACCGGAAAATAAATGGAACTGGTTCTGTCTGGATAATGTGTTGTATCATGGAAAGATCGTTACCATTATTTGGGACAAAGACGGATTGAAATATAAAAAAGGGAAAGGATTGAGTGTGTGGGTGAATGGAAAGAAAGTGGCTTCGTCATTGAAGCTGGAAAAAATTACAGGTAAAATGTAAAGCTGAATGCAAGACGCTGAACGCAGAATGCGTAAGGCTAAATGCTGAATATGGTTACGAGATTTAATATACATTGGTTTGTTTTCTGCTTTTCGCTTTTTGCGTTGAGCATTCTGAATGCGCAACAAACAGAAAAAATATATCTCTCCGGAACAGGAAGTGATCAAACTGTTCAATGGGATTTCTTTTGCACTGCTGGTATGAATGCCAATAAGTGGACGAAGATCGCTGTGCCTTCCTGCTGGGAGTTGCAGGGATTTGGTAAATATGATTATGGCTTTGCAAAGGACAGTGTACGAGGAAAAGAAAAAGGTTTGTACAAACATCGGTTCAATGTTCCTGCTATCTGGAAAGGCAAAGTGATCAATATTGTATTTGAAGGAGTGATGACGGATGCTGAAGTAAAAGTA
>JANMOR010000598.1:0-4506 GCA_031369435.1 Chitinophagaceae bacterium | reverse complement strand
GGGTTTTTTCATGCATCATCAAAGCCTTCTTACCAACTGCTAATACGTTTTTAGGATTGTTACGATCAAGAGCTACGATGGAAGGTTCATTTACAACAATTTCGTCGTTGTGTATAATGAGGGTATTGGCCGTTCCCAGGTCTATAGCAATTTCCTGGATAAAAAAGTTAAAGAGTCCCATATTGGTTGGTGGATATTATTATGTTCCTGATGGTTGCAAATTTGAGAGAAAAATTTGGATTTACAACGCTAAAACCGTGCCCATCACTGAATTTTACGTGTTTTTTTAAAAAGAGTTTTTATCTATGCCCGGCAGCCCTTCAAAACCAGAGCTATAAAAGCTTCCGTAAAATTTCAATCTTCGTCTATTCGTTTTAGTTAGTAGTCATGAACTCGTAACCGATGTCATTTCGATAGTACATTTTTTTGAACCGTATCTGCGAAAGTATTTGCCTTGCCCTGGAAACAGATTCATCCACACTGGTTCCAAAAGAAGTAACAGTGAGCACCCTTCCCCCGCTTGTTACGATTACATCATTTTCAACAGAGGTGCCGGCCTGAAAGATGAGTGAACCGGCTGTGAGCGGCTGATCAAGTCCTTCAATATTATATCCTTTAATAAAATCGCCGGGATAGCCTCCACTTACAGCCATCATGGTCACCGCAAAACGTGGGTCCTGTTCAATTGTAACCTCATTAATGCGGTCCTGAGCCGTTGCCATCAACAGTTCTACCAGGTCGTTTTTTAACCGTGGAATCACCACTTCTGTTTCAGGATCACCCAACCGGCAATTGTATTCTATTACAAATGGTTCGTTGTTTACTTTGATAACTCCAATGAACACAAATCCTTTGTAGCTCATGTTTTCGCTGTTGATGCCATTGATGGTGGGTTTGATGATCCGTTCTTCAACTTTATCCATGAACTCCTTATCTGCAAAAGGGACCGGACTCACAGCGCCCATGCCGCCCGTATTTAATCCTGTATCAGCTTCACCAATCCGTTTATAATCTTTTGCTTCGGGGAGAATACAATAATTTTTCCCATCGGTTAATACAAAAACACTTACCTCAATGCCGTTGAGAAATTCTTCTATCACCACTTTTTTCCCTGCATCGCCAAATTTATACTGGTGAATCATCATATCAAATTCAGCCAGTGCCTCTACATGATTGTTACAAATAATGACACCCTTTCCTGCTGCCAAACCATCTGCTTTTAACACAATGGGCAAAGCATGATTGAGCAGATATTCCCTTCCTTCTTCGAAACTGTCTTTTGTAAATTCCCTGTAAGATGCTGTGGGAATATTGTGTCGTTCCATAAATGCTTTGGCAAAGGCTTTACTCCCTTCTAATTGAGCAGCAAATTTTGACGGGCCAATAACACCCAGCCAACCTTCAGCAAAGGGAGTTGTTTCATGTGCTGTTTGAAAATAATCAACCACACCCAAAACGAGAGGATCTTCGGGCCCCACAAATAGTAAATGAATATGATTAGTTCTGCAGAAATGTTCTGCTTCTGCAAAATCGCCGCTTACACGCATATCAACATTGGTACCGTATTGTGATGTACCTGCATTTCCTGGTGCGATATATAATTTTTCACAGAGTGGGCTTTGCGCCAATTTCCAGGCCAGTGCGTGTTCACGACCACCAGAGCCAAGCAAAAGAATATTCATGATCATAATTTTCTCCGACCCGAAATTAGTTCTTGCTGCTCCAAATTCCTAAACCGTTTATCAAAAGTGATGATAATAAAACTCAACAATTCAGAAAGAAAAAAGAAAAAAATCATGCAAAGCCGTAAAGGATATACAAAGTAAACAATCAATATTAAGCTTATTATTTGAAGGTTAATTCCTGAAAATATTGTCAATACTGGACTTGAGAAGCAAAGAAAAAATCGTTTTGGATTTTAGGAAACAAATGAGTGTTTGCATTTATTTCATACTTTCGGAAATTGAGTATTAAATAACGTAAACCAATTTCAATGAATCAGATTGCCGCACAAAAAGGTCATCCAAAAGGTCTTTGGGTTTTATTCGGAACAGAAATGTGGGAACGCTTTAACTATTATGGCATGCGTGCCATTTTGGTTTTGTTCATGACCAAAGCATTGATGTTTGACAAAGCTTTCGCTTCCAATCTTTATGGCAGCTATACGAGTTTAGTTTATTTAACTCCATTGATAGGTGGTTTTATTGCAGACAGGTATTGGGGCAACCAACGTTCCATTATTGCAGGTGGTATAGTAATGGCATTGGGTGAATTCATCTTATTCTTTTGTGGATCTACTTATGAATCCTCTCCCGGACTTTCATCAGTTTTATTTTTTAGTGGTTTGGGTTTAATGATTGCAGGGAATGGTTTTTTTAAACCAAATATATCTGCACTTGTTGGTCAGTTATATCCAAAAGGCGACAGAAGAATTGATCCTGCTTATACCATTTTTTATATGGGTATAAATGTAGGTGGAGCTTTAGGTCCTTTTATATGCGGATTGGTTGGTGATACCGGGCACCCCGAAGATTTTAAATGGGCTTTTTTAGCAGGTGGAATTGCCATGTTGATAAGCGTTGTTGTTCAATTAATGTTTCATCATAAATATGTGCTTGATCCTGAAAAAAATGTGTTGGGACTAACCCCAAAGGATTCCCCCGCTATCTGGACCAAACCGGTTGCTATGATTGTTGGGCTTGCCTTATTATCTGCGGTTGCAATTGGGTTATTATATATTGATGCAAAAGTTGTGAGCTACATGCCTTACCTGCTTGCCGGTGCTGCAATTTTTATTATTGTTATGATCATGACCGATAAAACGCTAAATGCTATTGAGAAGCAAAGAGTGCTGGTCATCTTTATTGTGGTTTTCTTTGTTATCTTTTTCTGGAGTGCGTTTGAACAGGCAGGCGCATCACTTACTTTTTTTGCAGATGAACAAACACAAAGAGACCTGGGCTTCTTTACTGTTCCAGCCAGTTGGTTTCAATCTTTGAACTCTGTTTTTGTTGTTGCCTTTGCTCCTTTGTTTGCCTGGTTATGGATAAAGCTTGGTAAATGGGAACCATCGGCTCCTACTAAAATGGCTATTGGTTTGTTACTTCTATCTCTAGGATATTTATGGATTTCATTTGGTGTAAATAATGTGGGTACAGGAATTAAAGTGAGTATGATCTGGTTAATTGGCATGTATGCATTGCATACCTGGGTCGAATTGTGTTTATCTCCTATTGGTTTATCATTGGTAAACAAATTAGCACCGTTTAAATATGCTTCTTTATTAATGGCCGTTTGGTTTTTGGGAAATGCTTTTGCCAATAAACTGGCTGGTGTTTTAAGTGCATTATACCCCGATGGAAAACCAACCCACTTCCTAGGTTATGAAATGAATAATAATTATGACTTCTTCATGTTATTTGTTGTGATGGCTGGAGTGGCATCGCTCATCCTGTTCTTACTTACAAAGAAATTACAAACAATGATGCACGAAGAAGAATTCAAACACTAAAAGATTTCTTTAAATTCATTCAACCCCGATGAAAAATTTCATCGGGGTTTTTTTGTTATCTTCCTTATTCTAAACAACTGCCATATGTCTGATATAAAATTTCAACCCTTTGTTCCCGATGAAAGTAAGATGGCCGAGTTCACTGTGAAAAGTGTGCTGGTTGGCGCTGCCTTCGGAATTCTTTTTGGTGCCTCCACTGTTTATCTTGCTTTAAAAGCCGGCCTTACAGTAAGTGCTTCTATCCCCATTGCTGTAATAGCAATTACACTGGGACGTCGTTTTTTAAAAACTACGATTCTCGAAAACAATATCATTCAAACAACAGGAAGCGCAGGTGAAAGTATTGCAGCAGGTGTTGTGTTTACTTTACCCGGCTTTTTGTTTTTGAGTGAAAAGGACAGTTCACAGTTCTTCAACTATTTTACGATTCTTACTCTTGCCATTCTTGGTGGAATCCTTGGCACATTGATGATGATTCCCTTGCGCCGTGCTTTGATTGTAAAAGAACATGGCATACTTCCCTATCCTGAAGGAACAGCCTGTGCCAGCGTATTAAAAGCAGGTGAACGGGGTGGCGATTTTGCCAAGACTGCATTTATGGGTTTGGGTTTTGCATTTGCTTATGCATTTTTACAAAAGATCTTTCATGTGATTGCTGAAACACCTTTCTGGATGACCAAACAGGCAAACAAGTTTTTTCCATCAGCAAAAGTGAGTGGAGAAATTACTCCTGAGTATTTAGGTGTTGGTTATATCATCGGTCCCAAGATCAGTGGTGTGTTGGTTGCAGGCGGTGTAATTGCATGGTTTGCTTTTACTCCTTTGCTTGCATCACTTGTTCCTCCTGATACAATCGCTGCTCAGTTAGTGAAGCTGGGTTATTTGAGTGGATTGGATAAAACAGGTGGGCCAGGTGGATGGGATCCTGTCAATCATACATTCACTGATTTTTCAACGGCTATTTACCGTGCTTACATCAGGCAGATTGGTGCAGG
>JANMOR010000591.1:0-4325 GCA_031369435.1 Chitinophagaceae bacterium | reverse complement strand
CGGTTTTTTTGTTGGCCCAACCTTGTAATTTACTTTCATCCCATCCATGATACAACAAGCCGGTCTTTGCATCACGACTGTATTTCTCCATCCATACAAACTGGTTGATGATGTCGTTGAAATCCTGTGGCTGTTTATTGATGACTGCATACTCTGTATAAAACGGCTCTATCATATATAAACCATCGAGCCACATTTGCGACGGGTATTTCAACTTATGCCAAAAGCCGCCGGCTTTGTTGCGAGGCTGAATGCTGATCTGGTTTCGCAAAGTTGTTGCAGCAATTTTATACTTCTCTTCTTTATACAATTCATGTAATCGCAACAACTGTCGGCCGGGAGGAATATTATCACTGTTGTATTCATCCATTACATACGTACGGATGCTGCCATCAGCATTAATAAAATGATCAACGATGTGTTTGGTGTAATCGATATAGGTTTGATCGTTTGTTAATTTCCACAAACGTTCAAAGCCCATCAACACAACACCAATTTCATAATTCCAGTTGGCCGGACGATTCCCTTGTGGCAAATTATCCTGTTCCAGATGGCTTGCATATTTTTTCACCACCATTGAATCGGCATATTGCTTCATGATGGTTGCAGCCATTTGTTTGGCGTACTCAATTTGTGCGTGAGTTGAAATTGAAATTACAATCAATAAAAAGCTAAAGAAATATTTCATAAACAAATTTTAGTCATTTACCTCATTAATGGCATCCACACCGTCATATCCGTCTTTCCCCTGTTTGCCCACGCATAATACGGAATGAGTTTTATCTGAACCGTTTTGTATTTGGTGTTGACTTCTTTGTACAATGTGTTGTTCCATTCATTCTGATCCAATAATCTTGCTTCACCTTTTAAAGCCATTACATTGCCGTTATCAATTTTCATCGGCACCTGTTGAAACCTGATTGATGAGGGGATCACTACATCAAATATATTCTGATTTGGAAGATCGGTTGATTCAATACAATAAACAACAGGCCCACGCTTCACCGTTACCTGGTTTCTTGTTTCTTCTACCAGCGGGTTGCTTTCAATCAAGGTTGCGGGCATATCGAGATTCAGTTCCAGCTTGTCATTTGCATTGATCGCAACTTCAATAAAACCATTTACAGATTTTGCAATAACCAATTTCCCGTTTTGTTTCATAGTATAATTCTTACACCAGCCCGGAATGCGTAAGAACAGCTTTGCATTTTTCTTCGACAGTTCTTTTACATTAATTGCAACACTCCCACTCCATGGATAATTCGTTGCCTGCTCCAGTTTAATTTTTGTTCCATCATCCAACGCAGTAACGAGTGTATTGCCGCCATACATATTTATATACAAGCCTTTCTTTCCAATACTGTACATATAACTATTTACTTCTGCAATTGTACGTACCAGATTCGGTGGACAACAATTTGATTTGCTGATATAAGGAATACGTCCACCTTCCCAACGGAGATTATAGGGATAGCCAGCAGTTGCTGCTAATGGATTGGTATAAAAATATTTTGAACCATCCATACTTACACCACTCAATACACTGTTGTACAAAGCCAGCTCTACAATATCTGCATACTTCGATTCACCGGTCAATAAAAACATCCGCCAGTTCCACAACACATTACCAATGTTGGCGCAGGTTTCATTATGAGCGGTGAAGTTGGGCAATTGATAATCCCTTCCGTAACTCTGATGTACTTTCTGCACGGTATCGGGTTTGTAAGCAGTACCATCCACACTCACACCATCATACAATGCACCGCAACCACCAGTGACATACATTTTTGTATTGATGACATTGCTCCACATTTTATTTAAAGTGTTCATCAATGTTTCATCACCTGTTTCTGCATACACATCAGCCACACCTGCAAAGAGGTAATTAGCTCTTACTGCATGGCCCACTACTTTGTTCATATCACGAAAAGGTGCACGGTCGCTGTTATCATCTGTTCCTTCAACCGTACCCCGGATATTGATGAGATGAATAACGAGATCTAAATATTTTTTTTCGTTTGTTGTGCGATAAAGTTCTGTCAAACCCATATAATGCGAAGGACAGATTGCATTGCGTGCCAGCTCCGGTGAAGCTGAATGATAAAAACCAATTAAGAAGTCGGCAGCTTTCTTTGCAATGGTCAACAAACTTGTTTTACCTGTTACACGGAAATGTACACAGGCTGCCGTCATTAAGTGACCAAAGTTGTAAGCTTCAAAACTCAACTGATCATCAAACATTTTGTCTTTGCCTGATTTTTTTTGTTCAATGATGTTCTTAGTATAAATGTAACCATCCTCTTTCTGCGCTTTACCAATTACATCAATCGCTTCATCCATCCATTTTTCCAGTTGTGGATCTTTGGTTGATGCATACATTGCTGCCACTGCTTCCAGTGTTTTATAAAAATCACCATCATGAAACGATGGGCCACGGAAACGACCTGTATCCAAACCTGCTGCTATTCTGAAATTTTGAAACGAATAACAAATGTCTTTGCTTGTATAGGTTTGCCACAACTGCGGCAACATGGCATCACGACAAACTGCAAAACGTTCGGCCCAGAAACCTTTTGTCCATTGTACATCACTCATTCCTACTCCTGAAAGTTTTGCATAACTGCTGCCTTGTGTATTGACAAGACTTGTTTGTGCTAAAGTTTGATTCAGCAATAAAACTGTCAGTAACAAAATTGCACTTAGTCTTTTCATCTTACTGCGCTTTATAGTTAATTGAATATTCTGTTCCGGGTTTTATAGTGATCTCGTATACATCATTTCCTTTTGCAACTGCTGTTACATTACTACCCGTAGGTTGTGTTTTACTTTTCAATTTAATTGTTCCTTCGCCCGTTGCTCCTTTAATTTTTATTTGTTCTTTACTTACATACAGTTCAATATCACCTTTAGGCGTTGGAACTTTTCCCTGCATCCATAGCAAACCACCAAGGTTTGGTTCAACACTATATGCTGTATAGCCTGATGCAGTTGGTTTTATGCCGAGATAATATTTTCCAAGCAAATAAATTGGACTGGCGCCCCATGCATGACATAAACTCTTTCCGAATTCTCTTCCATACATGGCGTAATGTTCTGTTCCTTTTTTATCTGGGTTATATTCTTCCCAAAAACTTGTTGCTCCAAGTTTAAGCATACCGCCCCAGTAATCTTTCATCTCTTTCAATACATAGTCTTGTTCACCCAATGCACACAGGGCTTCCAGTTCATAGAACCGCATATAAGGTGTGGTAATTTTCTGGATATTGTTATTGAGTAATACCGATTGCTTCACTGCCTGCTTCTGCTGCGGATTAAAGTAATCAAAGAAGATCGAAAACATATTGGCATAACGGGTTACATTCTCCGTTTGTTTTCCATCCACACGACTGTGCACCAATGCCTGCTTTGTTTCATTCCAGTAAAGGTCAAACAATTTCTTCCTTAACTCATCTGATAAGCTTTTGTATTTCGCTGCGGCTGATGCGTCATTGGCGATGTTTGCACACAAAGCCATTGTTTCAAGGCTTCTTGCCAATAACAATTGTTCAAAACTTACTTCACCTTTTTTACTGAGACCGGCAGCCCAGTCAATAAAGATCCAGTCGCCCGGTAAACCCTGCATCAATCCATTTTCATTTCTTCGGTTAAGACAATATTCCATCAACGTTTGCATGCGTGGATAAAACTGGGTGATAAATGTTTTATCGCCAGTATATAAATAGTAATCATAAATGCCGAGGAACCAGTAAAAGGTATAATCCATGATGGTATTGATATGGCCCGTTACCGGATCTTTACCACGAAGAGCCAGCATTGTTCTTGTAACTGTTTCTTTATCGAAGAAGGAATAATAATTCATGAGGTAGCTTTGATAGGCATCGCCGCTCCATACCCAACGATCCCGTTTAATTCCATCAATGAAGAATTCCCTTGTGTTAAGTTGAAAAGTATATTTAGCTACATCATAAATGCGGTTTATCTCTTCATCGTTGCAGGAAAAACTTCCACGTTCAGTTACATCAGCATATTCATACAGCATCGAAACAGAATCCAAACTTACAGTGCCATCATACTGCACATTCACATAGCGAAAGGCTTTTGAAAGTTTCATAGTTTGATCTTTCTTCGCTTGATTGTTTACATCTACTCTGTCTAATGCTTCGCAATGTTCAGGAGATAGGGCTTCTTCTTTTGATTCACCATAATAAATAGACAACCTGCCTTTCCCTTTTAATCCATGCAGTTTGATAAAACCCAATGTTTCCTTTCCAAAATCAATCAGCATGGAGTTCTTTCCCTTTACTACTGACGCTGCCGATTTTTTT
>JANMOR010000580.1:0-27357 GCA_031369435.1 Chitinophagaceae bacterium | reverse complement strand
CGTAAAAAAATAGGTAAGTGTTGGAAGTAATGAAATAACTAAAACTAAAAGGGATGCAACGTATTTACCCAATACAATTTGCGGGGCAGTAAGTGGCCGTGTAAATAAAGTTTCCATTGTACCGCTTCGCCATTCATCGGGGAAGAGACGCATGGTTACGGCTGGTATAAGTAACAATAAAATGAAAGGAGCAAGGTTAAAGAAGTTTTCAAGTGTTGCATAACCATAATCCAGTATGTTGAAGTTTGAGAACACAAACAATAACAATCCGTTCAACAAAAGAAACAGAATGATGGTAATATACCCGGTAAGGTTGCTGAAAAACTGACGGAATTCTTTTTTACAGATAGCCCACATAGAGGGGCAAAAATAAAGGAATAATGCTCATGAAGCGAAAGCCTTCACAACCCTTTACCAATCCCTTTCTCAAAGCAACAACCGTTTGTTTAAAGTAGAGTTACCCGATTTTTTTCAAAACAGGAAAAACAGATAAAATAAATATGTTGTTTTGGGCTGAACCATTATCTTTATCGCCGTCTGCATATCCGCTGAAAGCCATCATAGCCTTACCTGTAAGACAGCCAAACATAAAATCAAGGCGTGATGATGAAGACTGTAATCAGCATATTTATCTTTTTAATTGGGGGGATTGTCTGTAAAGGGCAGGTAATTTTATATTCAACCGATTTTGGAACAGGAACTACTTTTCCAACAGGCTGGACTGTATCTGGTGCCCGGGCTTCAAACATAGAAATATCAATTGCATCTAATTCTGATAGTTATACATCTCCTATTTCATACTCTGGTGGATCAAATTTAAATGATGGAGCAACAGGTTCAGCAGATGGGGTTGCAATTGTAACGTTAGCAGGACAGGTAAATACAGTTGGGTATACATCTATACAGGTTATGTTTGGTGCCAGGGAAACAGCAAATTACAGTGGCACTTTTTTGTTTGATTGGAGTAGTGATGGAGTAAGCTGGAATTCTATAACTTTTACAAGTGTTCCCAATAATGGAACATGGCAACTAATCAATGGAGGGACCTGGTTATCTCTTCCGGCATCTGCTGAAAATCAAACTAATTTGCGATTTAGATTAACACTTACACGTACCAGTGGTGGTATTGGGAATTACAGGATAGATGACTTTACTGTTCAGGGATATGCTTTAAGTGGAAGCTCTTCATCAGATTATTTTCGTTCAAGACAATCGGGAAATTGGAATGTATCATCCAGTTGGGAATCATCACCGGACAATAGCACATGGATTACTTCAACTTTAATTCCTACGAGTTCAGCCAAAACAATTCAAATCAGAAACGGCCATACCATCACAATTAATGGTAGTGCTGCAGCAGATGAACTGATCATTGAAAGTGGTGGAATTTTGAATCATCCCAACAGCGCAACATTCACGATCAATAATGGAACAGGTGATGATATGACTGTTGATGGAACCTATGTTTTTTATGGAGCGAATCCTGCTGGTACAGGAACTTATGTTGTGCGTACTGGTGGAATTATTCGGGCTGATGCAAATACAGGTGGAACTGCTGATAATATTGCTTTGAGTACAAATGCAAGAGCAACTTTTAAAACAGGAAGTATATTTCAATGGAATAATACAAGTTCATTTAGTGCAAATGGAATAACATATTTCAACAGCGATACAGAGAGACCGATTTTCAGATTAACTCAGAGCATCGGTTTTACTGTTGGTGGGGGAACAAATACACTTATTAAAGGATTGTTTGAAGCTAATGCATCTATCACATTTACAGGAGGAGGTACTAAAACTTTTCGGGATGGGATAATTGGTTCAGGTACTATTAGTCAAACCAATCCCTGTGGCGCATTTATTATTACTGGTACCAATGCTGAATTAGGTGGATCCGGTATCATTAGTTTAAGTGGCTCTGGTTTAGAGATTGCAACTGGTGCACAGGTTTTATTATCCTCCAATAAAACAGTCAACCTTACAACATTTATAAACTACGGCACATTTAATTGCCAGGCATTTGTAGTTTCAGGGTCAACCACTTTTACACATAGTGCAAGTGCTACTTTGGGAATCGGTTCTGCCGATGGAATTACATCGGCAGGAACAGGCAATATTCAAACAACAGGCCGCAGTTACAGCAGCAGCGCAAACTATACCTACAATGGAACAACCAACCAGGTTACAGGAAATTTCACAACAACACCTGTTACCAACACTATTAATTCATTGAACATTTCCAATACAGGGAATACTGTTACACTTACAAATAACAATCTTACAACAACAACACTGTATCTAAACAGTGGATACTTTGCTTCAGGTACAGGTCAAACTTTAAGAATTGCAGCAAATGGTATTATTTATGGAAACGGTGGGCACAATCCCAATAATACAACAGCAGGTAACATTGAATTTTTAGGTACTGGTTCAACAAATGGGATATTGCCGGGCTATCCTAATTTATACTCAATTATTGCTAATGCGGCTGTTGATTTTAATGGTAATCCTAATACTCAATCAGCAACAATCATGAACCGCCTTCAATTAAATGGAGGAAGCTTTCTTTCTGCTGCACCATTTTATTCAACGGGATCTACTTTGATTTATAATACTGGTGGCGTTTACGGAAGGAATGTTGAATGGGGAAATTCCTCAGGTTCGGAAGGCTATCCGCATCATGTTACAGTTCAGGCTAATACTATTCTTGATTTAAATACAAATGCAATTACACCGGCTCAGCTTGGAATGGGAGGTGATCTTACAATTGGAAATGCAAATGGCAGGGGAGAGGTGTACATGAATAACAATATGAGTAAACCTTTATCTGTATCAGGTAACCTGTTGATCGGTTCAGGGGGTGCTACTTCAAGTGTATTGTGGCTTTCTACATCAATAGGTGGAGACCTTTGGCTTTACGGAAGTTTTACCCGCTACAACGGAAGCTCTTTCACAGATAATAACAGGGCTGTTTATTTGAAAGGAAGTTCAAATGGTTCAATCAGTACACCAGGTGTAAGTACACCTGGCATTCCATCGCAGGACTTCAATTATGTTCGATTGGAAAAAACAAGTGGAGCAATCATTACATTAAGCTGTGCTATAGGTATAAGCAAGGAACTTACATTCACAAGTGGTTACACACAAAGTACAAGCAGCAATTTGCTGGTTTTTTATGATAATGCAAGTGCACTAGCAGCTAATACCGGTTCATTCAATATCGGGCCCGTGAAAAAAACCGGGAACGATGCTTTTGTTTTTCCTGTTGGAAAGGCTGAAGTGGTTGGCCCGGCAGGTGGTGGATACAGGTTTATGAGTATATCGGCACCATCACAAACAACAGATGCATTTACTGCAGAGTTTATTGTAGGAAGTGCTTCAGCTTTAGGTCCCATTTCTGCTGCTGCAGCAGCTCTTGGTTTGGAAAGGGTGAGTCGTTGTGAATACTGGACACTTGATAGAACGAATGGCACATCTGCTGTTGATGTAACACTTTCATGGAATGCAAGAAGCAACTGTAATGTTAAATATATTTCTGATTTATCCAAACTGGCAATTGCTCATTTTGATATTGTAAGCAGCACCTGGAATTTATTCGGTGGCAAAGGAAATACTACAGGCGGGTCCACACTTACATCTGGTTCCATTACTTGGCCCGGCGTAACAACATTCAGTCCTTTTTCATTAGCGAGTACTGATTTCCTTGAAAATTTATTACCACTCACACTATCCAGCTTTACAGCCAAAGCCAGGAAAAATGATGTGCAAATTGACTGGCATATCATGAATAACAATGATCAGGAGGAGTATATCATTGAAAGAAGCAACGATGGTATCCATTTTGAATTGTTAAAAAAGGTAGAAGCCAAAGTAATTTTGGACCAGGCAGCTTATACTGAGCTCGATCAAAAGCCATTCAAAGGCTGGAATTATTACAGGTTACGTGTAATTGATAAAGCAGGTGAGGCCAAAGTTTCACATGTTGTAAAAGTTTGGTTCGGCATCAATGAACTGATCAGGATCAGTCCAAACCCGGCTTCAGAAAAAATTGTCATTAATTTGTCTGAACCAAGCAGCATATTCAGTATTGAACTTGTCAATATATCCGGTCAGGTGCTTAAGAGAATAAACAATATTCAGTTCATTACTGAAATAAACATATCCCAGATGCAAGCGGGACTATATTATATCCGTATTCAGGGAGAAAACGGGCAAGCCTCAAAAACTTTTGTCAAGTATTGACGACCCGAAACCAACTGCGAAAAAATCCCCTCCAAAAGAGGGGATTTTATTTTTATGAGGTGAGATTGAAATCTTAAACAGCAAAGCTCTCCCCGCAACCACAGGTTCGGCTGGCATTCGGGTTGTTGAAATAAAATCCCTTTCCGTTCAGTCCATCGCTGAAATCAAGGGTAGTATTATAGAGATAGAGAAAACTTTTCATATCGGTTACCACTTTAACTCCATTATCTTCAAATACCTGGTCGTTTGGTTTCGATTCATTGTCGAAATCGAGTTTATAGCTTAAGCCACTGCAACCCCCGCCTACAACACTTACCCGTAAAAAATAAGATGCATCGGTAACTACATTAGCCTGTTGCATAAGGTTGGCTACTTTTTCTTTTGCTTTATCTGTAACAAAAATCATTGTATTGTTTTTTATTCATGAACAACTTATGTACCATTTCAAAGCTGCCTGACTTCTTGTCTGTAAAATTATGCAAATTAATAACAGTGAAAATGGGCTGGCATACTTGTATTCTGCTGTATTCATGCCGATGTTTGTAAATTGCCTGTAATAACATCTTGATTTACTAAGTAGTCCAATTGACTACGTGTAAATCTTAGATAGTATTATACCGACAGAAAACAAATTGGACTATGTATTATGTACATTCGGTATAAAATCAGAATCATGCAAAAGCTTGAGCATATTGGTATTGCGGTGAAAAGTCTCTCATCTTCAATTCCTTTATTTGAAAAATTACTGAATACAGAGTGTTATAAAACGGAAACAGTAGCAGGCGAGCAGGTAAATACAGCATTTTTCAAAAGTGGTGATACAAAGATTGAGTTATTGGAAAGCAGCACTGAGGAAGGAATCATTGCCAGATACATTGAAAGAAAAGGGGAAGGAATACATCATATTGCTTTTCATGTAGATGATATAGAAGCGGAAATGAAACGATTACAAGCCGAAGGATTTGTGCTGCTGACTGATGAACCAAAGACAGGAGCTGATGATAAACTGGTTTGTTTTCTTCATCCAAAATCAACCAATTCTGTTTTAATTGAGTTATGCCAGGAAAAAATATAGCTGCTTATTTATAAGCAGCTATATTGAAAGAACAGGTAATATTTTTATTGTTTTATCAGCGATACATTTTCAAGAGTAGTCCCATTTTCAATCAACTGTACCAGGTAAAGACCGGGCAGCATATTACTCAAATCAATTTGCATGCTGTTTTTTCCACTTGCAGTAATAGTCTTAACAAGACTTCCTTTAGCATCAACAATCCGTATCATTTGCCCCTGCTTAAAATTATTTTTTGAATAAAGTTGTGCAGTTGCATTTGCCGGATTAGGATAAATACTGATATTCTTTTTAACCTGGTTTGAAACTCTTACAACTTCGGAATAACTCGTTCTGCCATCGAGATCAACCTGTTTAATGCGATAGTAATTGTTTCCTGAAAGTGGACTGTTGTCATTAAACGAATAAGTAAAACGGGTTGATGAATTTTCTGCCGACTTGACTGAACCGATTACCTCCCAGGTTTTTTGCTCTGAACTTCTTTCAATAATAAAAGCAGTATTATTTGTTTCCTGAATTGTACCCCAATCGAGCCTGATACTAAATGGTTGTTTTTGCTCTGCCTTAAAATAATCAAATGATACAGGTAAAACACCTTGACCAATATACGGCCAACTTAATATGTAAGGACCTATAATAGGGCCCTGGTTTCCTGAAGATGGTCCACCCCAAACTATATTTGAACCAATTTGAATTAAATCACCACTACCACTATTATCCGGAGGAATAATGCTTCCACCTGTATAAACCTGTATAAAACTATAACAGCTAAGAAATAATTTAGCTGAGTTGCTGAATTCTAATGTGCCACAAATGAAAATTCTTAGCCTTGGTGTTGCAGTGGGGTTACTTTGACAGCTGGTTTCAGCAGAATAAGTTTGTCCTTGTATTTTCACAGTCCATCCGCTGGGTATACAAACAATATCAAAATTTGCAGGCACCGTTCCGCCATTCCATGTTGAACCAACATCCCACCGGCCATTATTGACAACAGGCCATTTGTTGCAATTAGTTAACATCGTACTGCACTTAGGAAAAGGGAAGGCATAAGGCCAATAGTTCGAAGTTTGTCCAAACCCTCCAAAGTATAGCGACATTAAAAAGATAAAAACCGCCGTTTTTTTCATATCCTGAACCATTAATAATAATAAATGTAGATGTGGTTAACGGTTCGTTTCAGGGGTATGGATTACAACACGGAGCAGGAAATTGGGTAATTGGAAATTCGGAGGAGGGATTAAATTATCGGTAAAAATACTGTTTTAATTGATATGGCCAAATGTCAGCTCAACACTTCTTCCATTTTCATGCTTCGGGAACCCTTAATCAGGATGGTTGCATGATCAAAATCCTGTAATTGAAACCATTCTTTGGCTTCAGCTGTAGTTGTAAAACCTATATATGGGTGATTATTTTTTGAATAATCAGCCCCAACAAGTACCACAGTTGACCAGTTATACTTTTTCAGCAAATCGATAATTGCGTTGTGCTCAGTGATACTTGAGCTACCCATTTCGGCCATCCCACCAAGGATAATGACTTTTTTATCAGCATGCAGACGGGCAAAATTTTCGATTGCAGCTTTCATACTGCTGGGGTTGGCATTATAGGCATCAAGTATTATCTTATTGGTTCCTTTTTCAATTAATTGCGACCGGCTATTGGTTGGATAATAGTTTTCAATAGCATCTTTTATTTTTCGGGAGGATATTTTAAAAAAAGATCCTACACTTACTGCAGCAAGTAAATTGGGTAAATTATAGTCGCCTACTAATTTTGTTTCAATTATTCCAATAGATGAGTCGCTTGTGATGTCAACTTTCAGGAATGGTTCGCTTTCAATTAAACTCCCTGTTGTTTCAGCATGGCGGGTTCCGTAAGTAATTTTGTTTTCAATACCAGCACTCATTTCCATGAGATAATCATAATCAGTATTAATAAATATCGATCCGCTGGTTTCTCTCAGGTAATCATATAATTCTCCCTTACCTTTCTTTACACCTTCAATACCTCCAAAACCTTCGAGATGTGCTTTTCCTATATTATTAATTAAGCCAAAAGATGGTAAAGCATAAGTACAGTAGGAGGCAATCTCCTGTTGATGGTTGGCTCCCATCTCAATTACAGCAAACTCTGCATCGCTTTTAATTTTCAGGATCGTTAGGGGAACACCAATATGATTGTTAAGGTTGCCTTCAGTTGTATAGGTTTTGTATTGCGATGAAAGAACAGCATGAATCAGCTCTTTTGTGGTTGTTTTCCCATTACTCCCGGTAATGGCTAAAAAAGGGACCTGTCTGCCGGAAGGCAAGGTATCGAACTGTTGTCTGTGATATTTTGCAAGCTGTTGCAATGTTTGTAAAGTATCAGCTACTTTAATGATCCTGTCATCAGCAGGGTTGATATCTTCATCAACAATTGCATATGCAGCACCTTTTTCTATTGCTTGATGAGCAAAAAGATTGCCATTAAAATGTTCTCCTTTCAATGCAAAATAAAGATCGCCGGCTTTAAGTTTTCGGGTATCCGTTTGCACCGAATGGTATTGCAGGAAAATTTTATAAAGGTCTTCAATATGCATGTTTCAAAGATAATCAGTAAGGGTTGAGTAAGAATAGGGCATTACATTTTTATGTTCGTACATGACTATAAAAAGCAAAGCCCCCATAACTGGAGGCTTTCTTTTTTATAAAAAGATTTTGGTTAACTTCTTTTACGGTTATTTTGTTTTCTTTTTTCAAACCAGTTACCGGTTTTTCTTCCGTTTCCTTCCTGGCTGCCATAACGTGTCATAGCACAACGGAAACCAATCATTGAACTACTCTCATGTTCTTCCAGGAAACGACGGCTCCCGGGTGTGAGCCAATAGGCACGATCGTTCCAGCTGCCACCTTTATATACACGGCTCTTATCGCTTACTAAAGTTGTAACACCATAACCATATTGTACAGCACTCAGTGAGTCACCATCAAGATAGTCAATAGCATATCCTTTTTGGTAATTACGACGATTCTTTACTTCATCTTCCGTTTCATTACGGTATTTGATACGGCCCATTGAATCTCTTTCGGCCTTACCAGTACTGAGATCCATGCGTTGGAAATTATTACCACGGTAGTAGTTGAAATCATCACCATCAGTTGGGGTTAGTGGTCTGTAAACATCGGCTACCCACTCACTAACATTACCGGCCATATTATACAAACCGAAACCATTGGGATAAAATGCCTTAACTGGCCCTGTAATTACAGCACGGTCGTTTAAACCACCTGCAACACCCATATTATCACCAGCTCCACGCTTGAAGTTGGCTAAAAACTGACCCTGCCATGTACTGCGGCGGGCATCACGCAAACCATTTACATTTTGTGCCCAGGGATAAACCTGTTTGTTGGCGATCAATTCCTCTCCACGACGCTTTTCGCTTTTACGTGGATTGGGGTTTTGAGCAATATATCCATAAGCTGCATATTCCCACTCAGCTTCAGAAGGTAAACGATAATCAGGTAAAATCAAACCCTCTTCAAAACTGATGCTTGTAGGCATTTGTTTAGTAATCGGGTCTCTGTAATTCTTAATATTTTTACCGGGGGTTGCCTGGTATTCGCCTAATAAATATGCTTTTGTATTGAAGTTGTCCTGTCCGCCGCCCTGCATTTGTTTCTGCATTTCAGCTTTTTTGTTAGTGATTCCTTTATCGTACAAAATGTTTTCATTCACACGGTCGCTGCGCCAAAGGCAATAATCAAAAGCCTGTTTCCAGCTTACACCAACAACAGGGTATAAATTATAAGAAGGGTGACGGAAATAATATTCCACGTAAGGTTCATTATAAGCCAATTCACTGCGCCAGCAAAGTGTATCAGGTAAAGCACGGTTGGTAATGGCTGTATCCATAAACACACGGTTGAGCCAGTAGAGGTATTCACGGTAGTGAACGTTGGCAACTTCGCTTTCATCCATATAAAAAGAAGCTACAGTAACACGGCGGGGAATATTATTCCAGTCACGCATTACATCTTCTTCAGAAGCGCCCATGGTAAATGTACCCCCTTCTACAAAAACAAGCCCCGGGCCGGTTTTTTGCTCCTTTTCTTTTGATACACGGAAACCACTGCCGTTTGGATCATTGTAGGTCCAACCAGTACTGGATGATTTCTCCGGTTTCTTCTTAAATAAGTTACAAGAAGTAATAAGTGTGGCACCAACTAATAGGATACCCAGATTTTTAACGAGGAAAAGGCTTTTCATTCTTTTCGTTTTGATAGTTAACGGGTGAAGTTCAAAAATATTGTATTGGATTTGTCGCCCAAAGTTTTAATTAATGGGTGACAACAAACATAGGTTTTTCTTTTTAAAATCTATACTAATTAAACGTTCAATGTATGTATTTTAGTATTTCTGCTTAGTATGCAGTAGAATTACCTGCGGATGCAGCATCTGTTCATTTTCGGTCATCTCCTTTAAGCCAGATGAGGAGTTAAAGAAAAACCTATTTCAGGTATATTTGCCGTTCACCTTTTTTATGCGTTACACAGCATTACTTATTGGTTGTTGTTTATTCTTCTCCGCTACTGCTCAACGCATTTATCGCAGCAACTCAGTATTGGCTACAGGAAGTTGGTACAAAATAGCTGTAAAAAAAGCAGGTGTTTACAGTGTGAGCGCTGAATTTTTACAATCACTTGGAATCAATACTGCCAATCTTTCAAGCAGCAGCATCAGGCTTTTTGGAAATGGAGGTGAAATGTTACCTGAGTCAAACAATCTGAAACGAGCCGATGATCTCACAGAAAATGCGATCATGATGTTTGATGGCGGAGATGCAGTATTTAGCGGCAATGATTATTTTTTATTTTTTGCTAACGGCCCACATACATGGGAGAAGGATTCGATGAATAAAACCTTTCATCATCAAAAAAATTTGTATGCAAATGAGGCCGGTTATTTCATTTCAATTACTGCAAACGGATTACGCATTCAAAACAGAAATATTGCTGTAAGTCCCAATCAAACAATCAGCATTTTCCGGGATCGTTTTTTTTATGAATTAGACAGTATCAATTTCTTAAAAAGTGGAAAGGAATGGTATGGAGAAGAATTCAGCAATACCCCCGGCCGTGCATTAAGTAAAAATTTTCAGGTTGCTTTTCCCAATCTTGTTACAGGCATGCCTGTTCAACTTGTTTCTAATGTTGCAGCAAGAAGCAATGGGGCAGCAAGTTCATTTGCAATTACTGCCAATAATAATTCCGTAACCCAACAGATTGTACCATCAGTTGGAACAGGAACATACGATCCCGTTGCCTTCCCGCATGAAATTTCTGCCCAGTTTTCATCAGCGCAATCAACTATTAACCTGCAATACAATTATCAACCGGGAAGTGTTAATGCACAAGGATGGTTAAATTGGTTTGAACTGTTTCCACACAGGCAATTAAGTATGAGTGGAACTGATCAACTATTGTTCAGAAACTGGGAATCGGTTGGTGCCGGTAATATTTCAGAATTCCGTTTGCAGGCTGCAACCAATAACACCTTGGTATGGGATATAACTGATCCTTTACAACCAATGAATATGATGGGTACATTAACCGGATCTGAATTCAGGTTTATCAACAGCTCTGATCGACTGAGAGAATATGTGGCTTTTAACAATCAGAATTATTTAATACCTGAAGCAAAAGGAAAAGTCAACAACCAGGATTTACATAATTCATCAACAAAAAATTATTTGATCGTTACACATGCATCTCTTTTGAGTGAAGCACAGAGGTTGGCTGCATGGCATCAGCAAAACCAGGGATTAAATGTTTTGGTTGTTACTACTGAACAGGTGTTTAATGAGTTTTCATCAGGCACTCCCGACCCTACGGCGATCAGGGACTTTGTAAAAATGTATTACGATAAAGCAGGGAACGATACAACTAAGCGCCCCCGTTATCTTTTATTGATGGGCGATGCTTCATATGATTACCAAAACCGTATAAGTGCAAATACAAACCTTGTTCCCTGTTATGAAAGTAAGTCTTCGCTTGACCCCCTGACTACTTATACCTCAGATGATTTTTTTGGTTTTCTGAATGATGCTGATGATATCAATCAACTCTTCCCTGCGAATTTATTAGATATCGGCATTGGCCGGATACCTGCCAAAAATGTACAGGAAGCGAAGTATGTTGTTGATAAGATCGTTCGTTATCATGCAAAAGAAAGTTTTGGGCCCTGGCGCAATGATGTGTCGCTTGTTGCAGATGATGAAGACAATAATATTCAATTGCAGGATGCTGAATTACATGCACAAGTCATTCAGCAAAACAAAAACTTTAATGTTTCAAAAATTTATCTTGATGCTTACCGCCAGCAAAGCGGAAGCGGGGGCAGCCGATATCCCGATGTGAACCAGGCCATCAACAATAAAATTTTTGCAGGAACTTTGATCTGGAATTACAGCGGCCATGGTGGGTTCAGACGGCTGGCTGGCGAAGTGATACTTGACCAGGATATGGTGAACAGCTGGAGCAATACCAACAAACTTCCTTTGTTCATTACTGCCACATGCGATTTTGCACCTTATGATAATCCATCCATCAATTCAATTGGTGAAAATATTTTATTACGGGAACGAACAGGCGCAATTGCATTAATGACCACTACAAGGGTCGTGTTTGCTTTCAGCAATCGTATTATGAACAACAACTATTTTCAGTTGGCCTTAATGCAGGATGTAAATGGAATTTTTCCAACTTTGGGCGAAGCCATACAAAGGGCCAAGAATTTTACTTATCAAAACTTTGGCGATATTATCAATAACAGAAAGTTTACACTGTTGGGCGACCCTGCCTTGCGTTTAGCTTTTCCAACGTTGAAAGTAAAAACAATTTCAGTGAATAACCAGGCGCCCTCTGTTGATACCTTAAAAGCATTAAATCTTTATACCATCAAAGGTGAAGTAACAGATGCAGTTGGTAACCGCATCAGTAATTTTAATGGAAATGTGTACCCCGTGATCTTTGATAAAACACAGCAGGTGCAAACATTAGGTAATGATGCAGGCAGTACAGTTACTAATTTCAGTAACCAACCCAATATCATTTTTAAAGGCAAAGCAAAAGTGACTAACGGACAATTCACTTACTCCTTTGTGGTACCGAAAGATATCAACTACCAGTTTGGAAACAGTAAGATCAGTTATTATACAGAAGATGGAAGCAGGGATGGCAATGGCGCAGAAACAAATATCATAGTTGGTGGTGCAGGAAACAATCCAATGAGCGACCAAACAGGCCCAACAATCAAAGCTTATCTCAACGATGAAAAATTTGTAAACGGTGGCATCAGCAATGAAACCCCTGTATTGTTTTTAAAACTGTTTGACTCAAGTGGTATCAACACAGTAGGTACAGGTATTGGTCACGATCTTGTTGCCATACTCGACAATGATAACAGCAACTATTTTGTATTAAATGATTATTACGAAGCAGATACTGACAGTTATCAGAAAGGTACTGTTCGTTTTCAATTGCCTGCTTTAATTGAAGGATTGCATACTATCAAAATAAAAGCATGGGATGTATATAACAACAGCAGTGAATATACAATTGAATTCAGAGTAGTAAAAGATGAAGAATTGAAAATTGAAAGGGTTTATAACTACCCCAATCCTTTTACCAGCAGAACTACATTCATGTTTGAACACAACCGCCCCGGTGATCAATTGCAGGTGCTGATCCGCATTTTCTCTGTTTCGGGTAAGGTAGTGAAATCAATTACCCGTACAATAAATAATGATGGAAACCGTTCTTTTGAAATTGAATGGGATGGCAGAGATGATTATGGACAGAAAATTGGTCGTGGCGTTTATATTTACCAGTTAGAAGTAAAAGATTCAAATGGTAAAAAGAAAACAGCCATTCAAAAATTAGTTCTGTTGTAAAACCAAAACTTATCATTAAATATTGCTTTTTCCAAAATTCCTCTATTTTTATGCCTCAAACTTTAACTCTAATGAGAAAATTTGCTGCACTATTCATGTGCCTGTTCTTGCTTGCTGCTTCAGTAAAAACATTTGCCCAGGATTCAATTAACGTTGTAACCACAGCCGTGCCTATGTTGCGTATATCACCCGATGCACGTGCAGGAGGGATGGGCGATTTGGGTATTGCCACTTCAGCTGATGCCAATGCTTCTTTCTGGAACCAGGCCAAAATTCCCTTTGCAACTCAAAAAGCATCTATTTCATTAACTTATACTCCCTGGTTAAAAGATCTTGGATTAAGTGATGTATTTATAGGAACTGTTGCAGGTTATTATCAAATTGATGAAGTTGCTGCCGTATCAGGTTCTTTACGCTATTTCAATTTAGGAAAAATCCAGTTCACCGATTTTGCAGGTAATGATCTGCAAACATTCAATCCCCGTGAATTTTCAATTGATGCAGGCTACAGCCGCCGTTTAAGTGATCAGATTGGTGTGGGTATTGCATTGCGTTATATCTATTCAAATCTTGCCAATGGTAATACCAATGGTGTTACTTATAAACCGGGTACAGCCGTTGCAGGTGATGTTTCATTTTTTTATAATGGTCTCAATGAAGAAGGGAGTGGATTTACAGCAGGTGCTGTGATGAGTAACCTCGGCAGTAAAATATCTTATACAAACGATGCACGTGGTAAAGATTATATTCCTGCCAATTTAGGTATTGGAGGTGTTTATCATAAAACAATTGATGAAACCAATAAGATCAGCTTTGGTATTGATATCAATAAATTACTGGTTCCAACACCGCCTGCTTCAAGAACTCCTGAAGCCTTGGATGAATATCGTAACAAAAGTGTGGTTGGAAGCTGGTTCTCATCATTTGGTGATGCACCGGGTGGTTTTGGTGAAGAAATGAAAGAATTACAGATTTCAACAGGTGCTGAATACAGTTATAATGATTTGTTCTTTGCACGTGCAGGATATTTCTACGAAGCAAAAACAAAAGGTAACCGTCGCTTCTTTAGTGTAGGTGCGGGGGTTAAGTATAACCGTTTAGGTTTTAACTTCTCTTATCTTGTACCAACTGGTCAGGGTATCAACCGCAATCCTTTAAGTAACACAACACGTTTCAGTTTAATTTTTGATTTAGGTGCTGATGCGGAAGAAACCACTACAACAACTAATTAAGCAATCAGCAGTTGCATAAAAGATTTTGTCAAAAGCGGAGGTAAGTTACCTTCGCTTTTTTAATTACAGTATGGGATTGAGAATTGGATCTGGTGTTGATTATCATCAACTCGCCGCAAATAGAAAATTATTTATTGGAGGTGTGGAGATTCCACATCATAAAGGAGCCGTTGGCCACAGCGATGCAGATGTGTTGCTGCATGCCATTTGCGATGCATTGCTTGGAGCATTGGCATTGGGTGATATCGGTACACATTTTCCTGATACTTCTGCTGAATTTAAAAACATCGACAGTAAAATTTTATTGCAGCGATCATTCGATAAGATAAAAGAGAAAGGCTACTATGTAGTGAATGTTGATAGCACTCTTTGTTTGCAGGAGCCGAAAATAAAACCTTATATCAGCCAGATGCAAAGCACTATTGCAGCTATTCTTGAATTAGAAGCCGATGCGGTTTCTGTTAAAGCTACAACAACTGAGCAAATGGGTTTTGTAGGAAGAGAAGAAGGATTGGTTGCTTATGCTACAGTGTTACTCAAACAAACAAAAACGAAATGACGGTACGCATCATCAATCATTCAAACAATCCATTACCATCATATGCAACTGAGGGCTCAAGTGGTATGGATGTGAGGGCTTACCTGCAGGAAACAGTTGATTTAAAACCATTAGAACGCATATTAATACCAACCGGTTTATTTATTGAGCTTCCATTAGGGTTTGAAGCACAGATAAGACCAAGAAGCGGATTGGCTATTAAACAAGGAATCACCTGTTTAAATACACCGGGAACAATTGATGCAGACTACCGTGGAGAAATTAAGATAATTTTAATTAATCTCAGTAATGAAATCCAGTCTGTAAAGAGTGGAGAACGTATTGCACAGATGGTGATTCAGAAAGTGGAGCAGATTGACTGGCAACTTTCTGTTGAAATTGAAGATACCATCCGCAGTGCAGGTGGGTTTGGAAGTACAGGCAAATAATCATTGAACATGAACAAACTTTTTTCAATTGCGATTGCATTGGTATGGCTGCTGGTATTTACTGCCTGCCGGTCAACTAAAAATATTCAAAAGGCAATTATTATAAAAGATTCGGCAGCGGTTGTTGTAAAAGATTTACGACCTACTCACCAGGACACTTTGAAAATGGTTGATGCTGTGTTGACTGGTGTAGCACAAAAAAGAATTGAATTCAATACTTTCTCAGCAAAGATCAGAGTTGATTATGAAAATGAAAAAGGAAGGCAACCCGATTTTATTGCCAATATCCGGATGTTGAAAGACAGTTTAATTTGGGTGTCGCTGAGTAATGATATAGGTATTGAAGGCATACGGGTGCTGATAACAAATGACAGCATTAAAATACTCGATAAGCTGGCAAATACCTACCAGGTAAGACCTTTGAGCACTATACAGGAACTAAGCCAGATCCCGTTTCAGTTTGCTGATCTGCAGAATTTGCTGGTAGGCAACCCGATCTTTTTAAATAAAGACAGTATTACTTCTTACGTTCAAACAGTAAACGGTTTTACTTTATTGAGTGTAGATGTACTGTTTAAAAATTTAATTTCGATCAGAAATGATTATGTAATTGAAAAAAGTAAACTGGATGATAATGATCCTGCATTGAACCGCACCTGTAACCTGGTTTATACGGAGTATGAAAATAAAACCGGCAAACTATTCTCTACCATGCGGGAGATCGTTATCATACAACAGAATAAGCTGGATGTAAAACTGAAGTTTAAAGATTATAAGTTTAATGAGGAATTAAGTTTTCCTTTTACAGTTCCTAAAAAATTCAAAAGAATCAAATAAAGCATACGTTTTTACAGTAAACTGCGTTTTGTTTTTTTGCCTGGAAACTTATTTTTGTAATTATTTAAATGATGCCGATGCTGAAAATCTTCCTCATTACCATTTGTACCTTCCTGCAGGTTGTTGTATTAGCCCAGGATAAAGCTGAGCTTGAACGCAGAAGAAAACAAACATTGCAGGAAATTGAAGTGTTAAATAACCAGTACAGCGACATCAAAAAAAACAAAAAGCAAACCATTGGTCAACTTACACTCATACAAAATAAAATACGCTTACGCAACCAGGTAATAGAAACCATCAATAAACAGGTGCGTTCCATTGATGGTGATATTAATACATCGTACCGTGAAATGCGTCGTTTGCAAAAAGACCTGGATACATTGAAAATGAATTATGCCCGCAATGTGGCCTATGCTTATAAGAACAGGAGCAGTTACGATTTCCTCAACTTTTTATTTTCGGCTACCAACTTTAACGATGCAATCCGCCGTATAGCTTATATGAAAGCATACCGCAGTTTCCGTGCTCAGCAACTGGAAGACATCAGTCAAAAAGAAACATTATATAAAAACAAAATAGACGAGCTTACCTTAAACAAGAAAGCAAAACGGAATGTGTTGCTTGATCAGAGTAAAGAAATGGGTGAGCTGGTGAAAGACAAACAGGAACAGGATGCAGTTGTCATCAGCCTGAAGAAACGTGAAAAAGAAATCAACAACACAATTGCTGCCAAACGCAAACAGGCCCAGTCTTTACAATCGTCCATTACAACCATCATCAACAGGGAAATAGCTGCAGCAAAAAAAGAAGCCGATGCTAAAGCAAAAGCCGACAGGTTAGAACGTGAACGGAAAGAAAAAGATGCAGCAGCAATTATTAAAGAGAGCAACAAATCGAATAACACAACAGGTACTGTTACATCGCCTTCAACAACTGTTAAAACAACACCTGTAAAAAAAGAAGAGCCGGTAAAAAAACAGGAGAGTTATCTTGAATACAATAAAGAAGATCTTGCTTTAGGCAATAGTTTTGAAAGCAGTAAAGGTCGTTTACCGTTTCCTGTAGACAATGGTTATGTAGCTATTGGTTATGGTTCTTATACAATCCCAAATACAACAATTAAAGGGAGTCAAGAGTTTATCACCATCGCATCACCATCAGGATCTTCAGTAAAAGCATGTTTTGAAGGAGAAGTGGTAAGTGTGTTTGATGTGGGAGGCAATACGGCTGTTATGATCAGACACGGAAAATATTTTACAACATACAGTAACCTTTCTTCAGTAAATGTCAGTAAAGGGCAATCAGTTAAAACAAACCAGGTCATTGGCCGGGTAGGCACCAATATTGATGGTGATGGTGAACTGAATTTTATTCTTGCCAGGGAAAATCAAATGATCAATCCAACATCATGGCTTCGCAGCCGCTGATACGGGAACAAAACGTTCATATAACTCTTCATAAATAGGAACAATGTGATGAATATCAAATTTCATTGCCTGTTCCTTTGCATTTTGTTTAAAGATATTGAGTGTTTCATCATTCCTTATTAATTCAAGTCCTAAACGGGTTAACTCTTTTACATCAGCTACCGGTGCCATATAGCCGGTTTTACCATGGATGTTAATTTCAGGAAGACCGCCGGCATTAGTAGATAATACAGGAACACCTGCTGCCATTGCTTCCAATGCTGAAAGACCAAAGCTTTCATATTCTGATGTAAGGATAAACATATCTGATATAGCAAGGATCTCTTCCATTTCCTGTTGCTTACCAAGAAATCGCACATGATCACAAATATCCAGTTCACGGCAAAGCGCTTCAGCATCCGGTCTGTCGGGTCCATCACCTACCATTAATAACTTAGAAGGAACTTCTTTGAGAATATTTGCAAACACATGAATGATATCATTCACCCGTTTTACTTTACGGAAGTTAGATGCATGTGTAATGATCCTTTCTCCATCCGGCGCCAGTACTTTCTTAAACGCATCCAGTGGTTTTTTTGAAAAACGGCTGATGTCTACAAAGTTGTAGATCACTTCAATTTCTTTTTCAACATGAAATGAATGATAAGTTTCATCACGCAGATTTTTTGATACTGCGGTAATGGCATCACTTTCATTGATGGAGAAAGTAACCACGGGTTCAAAGGTTTTATCTTTTCCTACCAATGTAATATCTGTTCCATGTAAAGTGGTAATAACAGGAATATCTTTTCCTTTCTTCTTTAAGATCTGCTTGGCCATATAAGCTGCAGAAGCATGCGGAATGGCATAATGCACATGCAATAAATCAAGATCATTATTCATCACAACATCAACCATCGTACTTGCTAAGGTTGTTTCATACGGCGGGTAATCAAACAAAGGGTAATGCGGTACCCTTACTTCATGATAAAAGATATTGGTAAAAAAACCACTCAGCCGAACAGGCTGCTGGTAAGTAATAAAATGAACGAGGTGTCCTTTTTCTGCCAGTGCTTTTCCCAGTTCAGTTGCCAGTACACCGCTACCGCCAAACGTGGGGTAACATACAATTCCAATTTTCATATAGCTTAAAATGTGGGAGCAAAGTTACTGATTTCAATTAACAACAGTTTTTGCTGTATTACCGCTTGTACAATTTCAATTCACACCCGAAACATATCTTTTTGTGAGTTAGGATACTTGTTTTATTTTCATCACCTTCAAGCACTACCAATCACATGCGTATAATCAATTTACTCTTTGCTTTCTGTTTGCTTACAACAGCCAGTTTGTTTGCACAAAAGAACGATTCCATCATGTTTAAAAAAATTGCTGATGATATTTTTATCAACGGCAAGGCATATGACAATCTTCGTTTTCTGTGTAAAGAAGTGGGTCCAAGATTAAGTGGTTCACCACAGGCAGAAAAATCAGTAAAAGAAACTTACCGTATGATGAAGGAAATGGGTGCTGATACGGTTTACCTGCAGGAATGCATGGTGCCGCATTGGGTACGTGGTGCAAAAGAAAGTGCTTTGCTCGTAGATGATAAGGGTAATACCTTTTCGCTTAATGTTTGTGCATTGGGCAATAGTGTGGGCACAGGTAAAAAAGGAATGAAAGCAGAAGTGATTGAAGTAAGTTCATTCAAAGAGCTGGAAGAATTGGGTGAGAAAGGAGTGAAAGGAAAAATTGTGTTTTATAATTTTCCCATGAACCCTACTAATGTTGAAACATTCCGATCGTATGGAGAAGCAGGACAATTCCGTGGCCGTGGTCCTTCAATGGCTTCAAAGTTTGGTGCTGTGGGTGTAATGATCCGTTCACTGGCAAGTAATATTGATGACTTTCCTCATACCGGTGCTACAACATATAATGATTCATTTCCTAAAATACCTGCTATTGCTGTATCAACCCGTCATGCAGAATATGTAAGCAATGAATTGAAAAAGAAAAAAGGAATGCAACTGTATTTCCGCACCGAATGTGAAATGCTGCCCGATGTAAAAAGTTATAACGTGATTGCTGAAATAAGAGGAAAAGAATTTCCTGATGAGATCATAACTGTAGGCGGACATCTCGATTCATGGGACCTGGCAGAAGGCGCACATGATGATGGTGCAGGTTGTGTACAAAGCATGGAAATCATCCGTGTATATAAACAACTGGGTATAAAACCCAAACGAACGATTCGTGTAGTGATGTTTATGAATGAAGAAAATGGATTGCGTGGCGGGCGTAAGTATGGTGAAGTTGCAGCCAATGAAAAAACGAAGAAACATATTTTTGCTTTGGAAAGTGATGCCGGAGGATTTACTCCACGGGCTTTTGGTTTTTCTCCGGGCGGTGAAAAATTAGAACGCCTGCGGGCATGGGTTCCATTGTTTAAACCATATGGTGTTTATGAATTCAGTGAAGGCGGTGGCGGGGCAGATATTGGTCCGTTGCGTCCTCTGGGTACTATGCTCTGCGGACTGAGACCTGATTCACAACGATATTTTGATCATCATCATGCAGGCAATGATATATTTGAAATGGTGAACAAACGTGAACTGGAGTTAGGAGCTATTAATATGGTGTTGCTGTTATATGTAGTTGATCAGTATGGATTGTAATTGAACCAAATGATGTTCATGATCAATCGCATTCATCATTTAATACTGCCACTGTTTTATTGTAATATTCAACAGCTCTTTCAGGTGTGCTGCCAATACATACCAGTCCAACTTTTCCAAATTGCGATAAAGCACTGATCAAATGAAACATTACACCTTCTTCCAAAGCATTGCTGTAGTGCAAACCATTCTCCATTGCAATATCAATTAAATCGTGTGGTGTAAGCCCTTTGTAACAGTCACTTTGCAGGTTATCAGTAGCAAAGTAGTATCGTTTCTTTCCATCGGGTAAATAATATTCGCCTGTATCAGCATCGTAATCACCTTCGGTTAAAAACTGCAGCATTAAATAAGGATGTGTGGTGCCGCCTTTTCTTAAATTAATTTCAATTGCATAATGTTTGTAATCGTTGCCGGCTTTCACACTCATAAAATCTATTCCGAACCGGCCCAGCACACCCAATTTTTTCAGTTCTTCTGAAATAACAGCTCCCAGTTTACCAATTTCAATAGCGTATTCTTTGCTGGCAGGAAAAGTTGCGCCTAAAAATATCTGGTTGTTATCTCCACCCAACATCTGGTCATGTGTTGAATGAACTGTAACAACACCCAACGGATTGATCCTGCATTGAACAGAAGGTGATGTAATCTGTTCGCCATCCAGGAACTCTTCTACAATTCCTTCCATCTGTTCAAACTTTTTAAAAAAAAGATCCATAGAAAGATTTGCAGCAACAATCTTTAATTGTTGATTCATGTTTTCACTGATCCAGTTTCTTAATGATTTATCTGTTGGCGCTCCTTGATAAGAAAACACTGCGTTCCCTTCACCTGAAAAACCATCATTCATTTTTATCACTGCTTTTTTTAATGCAGGATTATTTTGTTTGAGCAGTGCAAGATGGTCAATCACCCCTTCTTTATTTTTGATGTCTTCATACCCTGCAGGTGTAAGAATATTTAACGATTTAAATAATTTTCTGCAACCGCTTTTTGTACCCAGAAAATTCAAATCAGGATCGCAGCCATATAAAGGAATGCCTAATTGTAAAGCAAGGGTTTGTTCATATTCTGTAACATTAAAACAGGTAATATGGGCTGGAGAAGCAGGGTCAATTAAATTTTTGATACGTTGAATTAACCTCGGCCGTTCAAGTATTTTACAGGTAAGTGGTATTGAAGAAATATCAAAACAACTCATTAAATGGAGTCGCTGTCTTGCATGATACCCGGTGATACCGGGTAACAGGTGCAGGTAGTAATCAATGATTGCCGGATCGATCGGCACACTTGTTATATAAATGATACGTGTGCGGGGCATCCGCAACAACATCAGCAGGCAAAGCAGGCGTTCTTCATAAAATACATGACCTTTTACTTTTGAAAGAATTGCCCTGTCAAGTGTGAGACTTGGAATAACTACAACAGTTCTTGGTGCCAGTTTATCAGGAAAAACCTGATTGAATTGCTTGCTGAGCTGCGACTGCAACCTGTTAAACGCTTCTTTTTCTGCCGCTCCCAAAACAGATGGAGCAGAAGAGCTTGTTTCTTGCTGTACCGGGGATTGTTGTGTTATTTTATCAGGCATGAAATCAAATATATAAAATGAAATTTGGTTTTTCAAGCCGAATGATTTCAATCATCTTTTCAAATAATCAGCGTTACATATTTTTTCACCGACGGGTTTCCACTATTCACCGATAAAGGGATGCTCCAAACCTCCCCGCTATTGTTTGCGTTGTTGCCGGCATATAGTTTTGTGTTATAAATCAAAGCAGTTATGACACAGGAAGAGTTTAAAACAAAAGCAAAAAAAATGAATGAGCGGGTATGGGTTGGCATCATCATCATTGGTGTGGGTATAGTGATCCTTCTCAGGAATTTAGATTTCCCCTTTCCATCTTACTTATTTACCTGGCCAGTGATCCTGATTTTGGTTGGTGTGGTATCGGGCATAAAGGATCGGTTTAGAACAAACTCATGGTGGATATTGATGGGACTTGGAGTTTTCTTCCTGGTAATGAGAGTGCATCCCGAATTACACCTCAGTACTTTCTTTTGGCCAGCCATCATTATTGCTGTTGGATTAAGTTTTTTGCTGAAACGGGATAGCTTGAAAGTTAAACGAAAAAAAATATTTCAAACGAATGATATGACACAGGAAACTATTACAACAGAGTATACATCAATACACGATTCATCGAAAGATGTGCTGGAGGCAGTTGCTGTTTTTGGTGTGGTAAAGAAAAATATTTATGCAAAGAATTTTAAAGGCGGAGAAGTAGTAACAGTATTCGGAGGTTCTGAAATTAATTTAATGAATGCTGATTTTACTGGTGAAATAAAACTGGAGATCGTTAATATTTTTGGAGGCACCACACTTTTTATTCCACCGCATTGGCAGATACGCAGTGAAGCAGCAGCTGTTTTTGGCAGTATTGAAGATAAACGTGCAGAACCTGCAGGGGTTGCAATGGATAAGGTGCTCATCATTGATGGTTTTGTAATGATGGGTGGAATTGATATTAAATCGAGATGATAAAAACATAACAGGAAGTTCATTAACCATTCAACCAAATCATCAACCAATTGCAACATGAACTGGTATCTTGTAAAAATGATTTTCCAAATCATTTGTGGTAACGGCGGGCACAAACCGCAGTTTGAAGAACAACTGCGGCTTGTACTGGCCAATGATGAAGAAGAAGCCATAGCAAAAACAAATTGCATTGCTTTGCAGGAAGAAGAAACCTTTCTCAATGAATCAAAACAATTGGTTCAATGGAAATTTATTGCTGCAACCGATATTTATCCTTTGCAAACCGGAATGGATGGTGCAGCTTTGTTCTCGAGGATCAGCGAAGAAGAAAATGCAGCAATGTTTATCCATGCAATAAAACTTCGTTCGCAGGATATGCTTAAAAATTTTACAACAATCATTCATCAGTAAAACAAATTCTTTGGCAGTATCACCTTTCCGTTCAAGGCAGTTCATGATTCCCTTCTGTATCAGTTGGTTTGTATGGATCAGTGTACATCAACTGGCCTTATATAGTATGGGACTTGAATGGTTTGCTGCTTTAACAGATAGTTTGGTGAGCAATACGTTACTAATCTATGTTTCGCTTTTGCTCATTACCATTCTGCGCTTTTATTTACCACGGAAGCAGGGTTTTTTAAATCTCTTTGTGTGGATCATCCTGCTTACAGGAGGTTGGTTCTCTTTAAATAACCTGGTGATGGATTTTTTCTTAAAAGAAAATACATCTTATCAATCGTTGATGACAAATACCTGGCCCTTGCGGATTGCCATTGCTTTCCTCATCAACGGATGTGTAAGCCTCATTGGATATGCTTATTACAATTGGCAGGAACGCACCCTGTCAGAACAAAAAAAAACAGATGCTGAAAAATTAACCAAAGAAGCTGAGTTGTATAAACTGCGTCAGCAGTTGCAACCGCATTTTTTATTTAATGCACTCAACTCAATCAATGCATTGATCGGTACAAGACCTGCAGAAGCAAGAAATATGGTGCAGCAGTTATCAGAATTTCTCCGGTCAACATTAAAAAAAGAAGAACAGCAATGGATAAAGCTGGAAGATGAAATGCATTCGCTTCAGTTGTATCTTGAAATTGAAAAAGTGCGGTTTGGTAACAGGTTGGCAACACATCTTGAAATGGATACAGCTGCATTGCAACTCCATCTTCCTGCCTTGTTGTTGCAGCCGTTGGTGGAGAATGCTATTAAGTTTGGATTGTATGATACAACCGGTGAAACATTGATCAGTTTGAAAGCAAGTAATGTAAAAGGCGAGTTATTAATTACTGTTGAAAATCCATTTGATGCTGAAACAGCATCTGCCCAAAAAGGAACAGGGTTTGGGTTGAGTTCGGTACAGCGCAGATTGTTTTTGTTGTTTGGCCGTAACGATTTATTGCAAACTGAAACAAAAGAAAATATCTTTATCACAAAAGTGAAAGTACCGCAAGCATATTTTCCTGAGGTTGTCAAAACCAGTAGACAATAAGAAGTTGTTTATATGAACTATAAAGTATTGATCATAGATGATGAGCCACTGGCCCGCAGCATTGTAAAAGAATGCCTGCAGCAACATCCGCAGTTGGAGGTAAAGGAAGAATGTACAAATGGCTTTGAAGGAGTGAAAGCCATTCAGCAGCATCAACCCGATTTAATTTTTCTTGATATACAAATGCCCAAGATAACAGGATTTGAAATGCTGGAGCTGATTGAAAACCCACCGCATGTGATCTTCACTACTGCTTTTGATGAATATGCCATGCAGGCCTTTGAAGCCAATGCCATTGATTATTTACTCAAACCTTTTTCGCAGCAACGGTTTGATAAAGCCATCAGCAAATGGATGGAGTTAAGTAAAAAAGTTACCACAACATCAACAGAACACTTATTAAAAGAAGCCGCCAAACATCCTGCACAAAATGAACGGGTGGTGGTAAAAACGGGCACTAAGATCAAGATCATTCCCGTTAATGATATTCATTATTTAGAAGCGGCTGATGATTATGTAAAAATTGTAACGGATGAAGGAAGTTTTTTAAAAAAGCAAACCATGTCTTATTTTGAAGAAGTGCTGAACACTTCCTTATTTGTAAGAACCCATCGTTCTTATATGGTTAACATGCAGCAGATCACCAGGATTGATCCGTATGAAAAAGAAAATCATGTGGCCATTTTAAAATCAGGTGCAAAAATTCCTGTAAGCCGTGCAGGTTATCCAAAATTAAAAACGGTGTTGGGGTTGTAATGCTTACCATTCTTGCCCCACCCATACAGCACCGCCAATACTGTCTCTTGCAGCACCTGTATCAGCACTGAAAAAATTATTTTCTTCCCGCCAACGTAACACAGCAAAAAAAGCTGCGGCAATAGCTTCTTTATAAGCAGCAGGTTCAAGTGCTTTCAATATTTTTTCTGCATGATCAACAATAGTCATTGTATGTCCACCCAATGCAAGATTAATATTATTAAAATCACTCACCACATTTACACCTGTAATAGCAGCAACCGCAGCACCATCGCCTAACTGATGACTCATTTTTGTTGAAGGGGAATAAAGAGTTGCATGTCCTGCAACTCCAATCAGTTGTACCTGGTAATCGAGTTGCTGATCAGTGATGAATTGTTTGGCACTGTTACCTATCAGGTGACCATAATCAACATGCAATTGCATATAATCAACAGCAGCAAGTGAAGCGGCTCCCTGTAAACGCTTTTGCCATTCTTCAGTATAAGAAAAAGAAGCAACCTGCCTTGTTTCATAAGCCCATTGATGTCCGCTTACTTCAAAAGATACAAAAGCAAGATCCAGTGTTTGTTGAATTGTATTGCTGCAGATGCCCAACGCCCTGTAAACCATTCGATTTATAATTTTAAATGGATGATCCAGATTTTTGCACCCTCTTCAATCGGGTTCAATCTTTATCAATAGATTTGTAAAAGTAAGACAAGCAGCTATTGCAGCGTGTATTGATGAATAGATTTGTTGAAGTACAAGTGTCGAGACGCTTTTGGTCTCGATACCGAATGAAAACTTCGGCATGCGACGCAACAGCAGTTATATAGATGCACCGCTGCCAGTAACAAAACGAATAACGACTTATAACAACAACATGGTTATTAATTTAAGCGAACATCATTCATTGGTGAGTAACTGGGTGGGGGAGTTGAGAGATATGGAGGTTCAAAACGACCGTATGCGTTTCAGACGCAACCTTGAACGGATTGGGGAAGTAGCGGCATACGAAATTAGCAAACTACTGGTCTGGGAAGAGAGGGAAATTACTACTCCACTGGGTTCAGCACCAACAAAAGTTTTGAAGGCCCAACCTGTGCTGGCTACAATATTGAGGGCCGGTTTACCGTTACATCAGGGGCTGTTGAATTATTTCGACAGGGCTGATAATGCCTTTATTTCAGCTTACCGTAAACATCACCGTGATGGTACGTTTGAAATAAGCCTGGATTATGTGAGTTGTCCCAGTTTAGAAAACAGGGTAGTGATTGTTGCCGATCCCATGCTGGCTACCGGCAGTTCATTGGTAAAAACGGTGCAGTATTTAAGAGAAGAAGGGCAGCCTTCTGAAATTCATATAGTTTGTGCCATTGCCTGTACGGTGGGTATTGAATATGTACATCGCATTGAACCGAAAGTAAAGATCTGGTGTGGTGATATTGATGATGAACTAACAGCAAAAGGCTATATTGTTCCGGGTTTGGGTGATGCAGGTGATTTGGCCTATGGAACCAAGCAACAAATGTAAAGCAGCTAATAATTCCTGAAAGACGTCTTATTTATAACCATAACTCTTATGCGAAAACTGATTATCATTCCACTGTTATTATTTGTGTTGCATAGCTATGCTCAGGATCCTAATTTCTCCCAATTTTTTGCTTCACCACTTACTTTGAATCCTGCATTAACAGGAAAGTTCAATGGTGTTGTTCGTGTGGCAGCTAACTACCGCAATCAGTGGCCAACGATTAATAATGCATTCCGTACCGGAACCGCTTCGGTTGATTTTGGCATCTTGCCCAATCGTATACCGGAAACTGATCAGTTTGGAGTAGGCGTAATGGGTATGTATGATGTAAATGGTGATGGTGTAATGAAGAACAGTTATATCTCCGGCTCTCTTGCTTACCACAAAGGATTAGATGAAAATGGATATCACCAGATAGGCGCAGGCTTCAGCGGTACCTATGCTCAACGTAAATTAGATGTCAACAAACTTGATTTTGCTGATGAGTTAACAAGTCTTGGTTTTACAGGTAATACGGCTGAAGTTTTTGCAGGCAATGGTTTTGTGAATATCAATTATGCCGATGTAAATGCAGGCTTTGTATATAATGGCGCTACAAACGATTATAATAATTTTTATCTCGGCGTTTCCATGTATCATATCAACCGGCCCAAGGTTAGTTTCCAGG
>JANMOR010000566.1:0-3486 GCA_031369435.1 Chitinophagaceae bacterium | reverse complement strand
GTAAACTCCATCGCATAATCAAGTAATAAACCATAAGGAACTCTTGGCTTTTCAAGGTGTTGAAACACATAGTTGATCCGATGGCTGAATGATGTATCAATCTCGGTTTGGGCAATAACAATTTTGGAAAAAAATGTAAAGAGCAGACTAATAGAAATAGCTCTGCAGGCAGTCAGTGCTTTTGTTTGCATTGGTGTTAATTAGATTTTTGAATAAAAAAGCAGGTAATTATCTTACATAAGGCAAATCAAATCTCCCGTCTCGGACTTCAATTTTGGTTCCTTCATTATTTTTTGCATCAAACCAAAAGGTGCCGGAAATGATGTGATTAACAGTATCAAATCTTTTAATTGTTAACTGGCCTCTGTTTATTTGATTGGTATAATAATCTATGTTACCTTGACTATAGACACCGTAAAATCTAAATAACCCTTCTGTTCCTTCGCTTAGTAAAGAGTATGTGCCAACATTAATAAACAAGCTGTCACCATATAATCCAACATATGTTGAACTGCCATTGTTAACTGCACTTGAACGTCTCCCACTTAGCAAAAGTGAGTTTCTGCCATTTACAAATTGATAAGCTGCCTTTATAATAGCACCTCCAAAGGGGTCACCTTTAGGAATAAAAACTTTGCCGTCAATTAAACATCCAAAAGTATTAGCCCCGGTTTGTGTTTCGGGAGGCAATTGGTCCATTCCATCTTTTTTGCATTTAAGATTTAGCGAAAAAGAAGCAAAGAAGAGTAAAAAAAGTAAGTGTTGTGTTTTCATGTAAGTTGCGTTTCAATTGCAATGTAATGTATAAAAAAAAAAATCAACTTTACAAACCTTAATTTAGCGCATAATACTCACTTTAACATATAAGCAGAAACACTTAGGTTACCTATTAAACAAAAAACCACTTGTTAAAAAACAAGTGGCTGTAACCAAAATTATTTTCCTGAACAGGAAAAAGATTTTAAAGACGGGCAGTTATTAGTTAGCAAAAATTCAGCCAAATAACCGGTTAAATGTTTGGTTTAGTAGCCCCGCACATTTTTCCCATCCATATAATTTAAAAATGCTTTATTACAAACCCTGTTGCCACCGGGTGTTGGATAGTTACCGGTAAAATACCAATCGCCGGTATTGGTTGGGCAGCTGGTATGTAAATCTTCAATGTTCTGATAAATGACCTGCACCGGTATTTGAAAACCGGCAGGTGTAATGAGTTGTGCAATTTTATCGCTGATCTCTTCTGTTGTAAATGGTTTATATAAACGCCTTACCACATTCTCCGTATGCAACTGATTGTTGCGATGCAGTTCTTTAATAGTAGCTAATACTTCATCAACTAAATGTTCCATTCCACGTTCTTTTAATAATTCCATCACTGCACGGAACGCAACAAAGTCGCCCAGCTTACTCATATCTATCCCGTAACAATCGGGATAACGAATTTGCGGTGCACTGGAAACAACAATAATCTTCTTTGGACCAAGACGGCCCAGCATACGCACAATACTTTCTTTTAAGGTAGTGCCACGTACAATACTATCATCAATTACCACCAATGTATCTTCTCCGTTTCTTACAGTACCGTAAGTAATATCATACACATGCTGCACCATTTCATTTCGGCTGCTATCTTCTGTAATAAAGGTTCGCAGCTTTACATCTTTAATAGCAATTTTTTCCTGGCGAATCTTACGGGTAATCATTTCATTCAACTTCTCTTCGTTGAAATCATTGCCCCAGCTCATGATCCGTTGTACTTTGATCTGGTTCAAATATTCTTCCATCCCTTTCACCAAACCATAAAATGCAACTTCAGCAGTATTAGGTATATAAGAAAAGATGGTATTTTTTAAATCATAATTAATATGTTCAAGAATACGTTTGCTCAACTTGTGACCAAGTGTAATTCGCTCCCTGTAAATTTTTTCATCGCTGCCACGGCTGAAATAGATCCGTTCAAATGAACAGGCTCTTCTTTCTTTTGGCTCTAATATTTGTTCAATATGATAATGACCATCGGGTTCAACTATTAATGCCTGACCCGGCATTAATTCCAGCACTTCATTTTCGCCAACATTAAAAGCAGTTCTGATAGAAGCCCGTTCACTTGCAGCAACAATCACTTCATCATCAATATAATAATAGGCTGGGCGGATACCATGTGCATCTCTCATTACAAAACCGGCACCATTACCCGTCATTCCGCCAATGGTATAACCACCATCAAATAAAGCAGTTGCTTTTTTCAGCACTGAACATACGGCGGGGTTGTTTGGATTTTCTTCATCTTCTTTTACAAGAAAATGATGCAGCACTTCCATCATCGCAGCCAGATCACTCTGGCGTTGAAACTCACCCGGATCAATATTCACCAGTCCAAATAATTCATCGGTATTCACCAGGTTAAAGTTTCCTGCCAATGCAAGGTTGCGTGATGAATTGGTACTGCGTTTAATAAACGGGTGACAAAATTCTGTGTTATTTTTTCCCTGTGTGCCGTAACGTAAATGACCCAGCATTAATTCACCCAGAAAAGGCAAATGACCTTTCATGAGCCCCGGATGCTGCTTGATGTCGGGTTGATATTTTTCAAGTTCTGCCACATCCTGACCCACTTTAAAAAACAAATCGGCAATGGGTTGGGGGGCACAACTGCGGAGGCGGTGCAGAAAAGGATACCCTGGCTCAACATTCAATTTAACAGCAGCAATGCCGGCACCATCCTGTCCACGGTTGTGTTGTTTTTCCATGAGCAGGTACAGCTTGTTAAGGCCATACAGCACGGAGCCATATTGTTTCTGGTAATGAGAGAAGGGTTTTCGTAAACGAATAAAGGCCAGGCCGCATTCGTGTTTTATTTCGTCGCTCATGATTGCTTTGAGAAGGCGCAAAGGTAAGATGTCTCTGCTACATAAACATATTAATTCAATACTGTTTCAGGATGCAGACTTTCTGCCAGCCATAAAAACTCCCTTACAAATACATCGATGGTTTTGCTGAAATTTTCATCAACCAGGTTCCCTTCTTCATCAAATTTCTTATCCACCATTCCTACCACCAGCATATGCGGACTGGCAATGCCAAATAATGCATTGATGAGCAATTGCATTTGCTGTGTGGCACGGATGCCACCCATTATGCCGGGGCTTGCTGTTACTATTCCAAATGTTTTATGACTTTGCTTGGGGAAATGATCCAATACATTTTTCAATGCCGGCGTATAGCTGCCATTATATTCAGGTGTTACCAGGATAAATGCATGTGCATTGAACATCCGCTTGCTCAGTGGTTTAAATTCTTCAGGTGTTGCATCAACCGATACAAATACATTTTGCAGCAATGGGAGATCCCATTCTTTTACATCAATAATATCAACTGTATGTGTTGTATGCTCCTGTAAAAACTTTTTGAGGAATAATGCCACACGATGTGTTACACTATTTTCCCTGGGGCTGCCAGATATAATTTCGATATTCATTTTTTACT
>JANMOR010000562.1:0-1908 GCA_031369435.1 Chitinophagaceae bacterium | reverse complement strand
GGTAAAAACAAGTCACTCACTGTTTTTACTGCTTCTACAGTTCCAAATACTTCTTCTGCTTGCAGTGATTTGCCAACAGTACTGATATCAACATATACAATATCACCCAACTCCCGTTGAGCAAAATCAGTTATACCAATGGTTGCAATATTGCCTTCCAAACTTACCCATTCATGGACTTTTGTGTAGCGGAGATTTTCAGGAAAATTCATATTATTTGTTTTGTATTAGAGCGCTGCTAAATTGACTGTTTTCTATCAATCAGAAAAATAAAAATTTCTTTTTCAACCGCATTTTTATGATGCGTATATCCTCTTTTGGCCGGTCGAACTGATCTTTTTCAACTGCTGCAATTTTATCTACCACATCCATTCCTTTGATAACATGGCCAAACACTGTATAGTTCTGATCAAGATGAGGAGTTCCACCAACTGTTTTATAAACTTCCCTGTAGTTGAGTGGAATTTTTCTTCCACCCAGTCGTTTTATTTCAACTTCATTCAATGAACTATCAGTAAAAATTTTGCCCTGTACAATATAAAACTGGCAACTGCTGCTGGCTTTTTCAGGATTATCATTACGGGCTGCTGCCAGTACTCCTCTTTTATGAAATAAAGTACTGTCAAACTCAGCAGGAATTTTATAGTTCAATCCACCACTGCCATAACGCTTGCCCGGTTCAGCTTGTTTGCTGTCCGGATCACCGGCCTGTATCATGAACTGTTTGATGACACGGTGAAAAAGAATGCTGTCGTAAAATTTTTGTTTTACCAGCTTTATGAAATTATCACGGTGTTTGGGAGTTTTATCACTCAGCATTACAACAATAGTTCCTTTGGTTGTTACAATCTTTACTTTTCTGTTTTTAGCATCGGCATTGATCAATAAACAAATGAGTCCGAACAACAAAATTATCTTCTTCATCAAATACCTTTTTGTTCAAAATAAAGTAATACATGGTCTTTAATAAAATCTTCCTGTTCCCGCATACCAAGAGTAGGCATGGCTTTGAGTTGCTTAAAATGCGGCCATCCATCAGCATCAAATTGATCAAACTCAAAATAACCACTTTGAGAAAGTAATGAACATACTGCTACATGCATCAGATCTTGTTTCTGTTCTTTGGTATATTTTTCACGTAATTGCCCGAATTCCTGGATACCTATCAGGAACAATACCGCTTCAAGATCTGGTTTTTTGCCAAACCTTTCCACCAGCTTTTGCTCCAGGTTCATCCATCGTACAAATAAATCATTTCCTGCATCCATAAGGGCGCAAAGATAGTTGTTAGATGCAAGCCGATAGCCGGTAGTCAATAGCCTATAGTAAAAGCAGTAATCGAATAGACTAACTCTAATGACTATCGGCTAACAACTTTTTACCAACTTCGGCCGCATTTTTGCAAAGAAGGAAATGATTTCAATAAACCTTTGAAGCTTTGATTTTTACCACAGCAAAGCAAGTTGTATTTTCACAACCAAAATAAGTATACATGTTAAAAACCGCTGAAGACATCAAAATCCTGAATGAAAAAATTCAATATGCAGGTTCCTTCCTCGACAGGTTGCGTGCAGAAGTGGGAAAAGTGCTGGTAGGGCAACAACATATGGTTGACCGTTTGCTTATCGGGTTATTAGGCAATGGACATATTTTGCTGGAAGGAGTTCCCGGTCTTGCAAAAACATTGGCTATTAAAACCTTGTCGCAGGCCATCAATGCAAAATTCAGCCGCATTCAATTTACACCCGACATGTTGCCTGCGGATGTTATCGGTACCATGATCTATAACCAGCAGAAAAATGAATTCTTTGTACGCCGTGGTCCCATCTTTGCCAATTTTGTTTTGGCCGATGAAATAAACCGTGCCCCGGCCAAAGTGCAAAGTGCACTGCTTGAATCAATGCAGGA
>JANMOR010000507.1:0-2314 GCA_031369435.1 Chitinophagaceae bacterium | reverse complement strand
TGACCGCTGCAAAACCATACATCGCCAAACAGAATTTCTTTGATGCTGATTTTGTTGCTTGCAGTAATATCAATGCTGTAAGGACCGCCTGCTTTGGTTGCAGGTAGTTTTACAAGCCATTTGCCTTCGGCATTGCCTTTTGTCTTGTACGTTTTTCCATTAATCCTTACGTTTACTTTTTCATTCACTCCACTCCATCCCCAGATGTTTACCGGAATATCTCTTTGTAAGATCATACTGTCACGAACGATCTGTGGCAACTTTACCTGTGCGTTTGCATCAAACAAAAAGATAAATAATAGTGATAAAGAATATTTCATGATCTTATTCAAATTGAATGGCGAAATAAGTGCTTGATTTTTTGCCAATGTTTTTAATGCCGTGTAATACATTGCTGCCTGCATAATAAAATCCTCCTGCAGTTGTTTTGATTACGTTATCCCCCATCTGCATCTCCGTTTCACCGTCAATGACCAGAATAATTTCTTCTGCACGATGCATATGTGGTTCGTGGCTTTTTAATCCTTCTTTTAATGTGGTTACATGCATTTCAAAACGTTTTTGCAGAACGGTTGGCCTTTCAAAAAAATCACGACGACCACCTCCAATATTATTGGTTTTATAAGGAATGGATTCCCATATTTTCACAAAAGAGTTTCCGCCACGCTGCGGGTCAGCAGGTTTTTTGCTACGGTATTTCATTGTGTAGAAATCAGCAGATTTTGTTGTAGTATTTGATAAACTGTATTTTTCACCCGGCATTAAAACAGCCACGCTGTAGGCTGTTAATATAAAAGTGGAATCCCTGAAATGAATAGTAACTGCACCCGATTTTACAATCAATAAATGCTCCTGGTTTGCAGGGATGGTTTGCTTTATTTTTGTTTTGCCTGCAATACTGTTTGCTGACAATTGCATCCATTCAAAGTCGTGCACTTTTCCTTCGAGTAAAATAACAGAACTGATGTTGCCTTTTTGTACAACAGGTTGTTGCCAGTTATACGGACCAGATAATACAGAATCCTTTTGTGCTAATACAGTAAATGGCAGGAAGAATAAAATTGCAAATAATCGTTTCATTAAAAAAATTGAGTTTGATTCAATATCTTATTTCACTTCATAACCTTTACGTTGTGGTCTTGATAACATCTTGTTTGCTTCAGCATCATTTATAAATTGTTCTTTTGCCGGATCCCAGTACAGTTTCCTTTTCAGCTTCATGGATATATGGTGCAATAAACAGGCGGAGCAGGCACGATGTGCTTCTTCAACAGGTGCAATTGTTTTCTTGTTATCACGGATTGCTTCAAGCCAGTTACCATGATGATCTTTACTGACAGTGAAATGAAATTCTTTTTCACCAATTACTGATGTGAGTAAAGATGGATCGCTTGCATCAATTTTCTTAGCCTGTGCTGTACCTGCATTGCCATCGGATGTTGTTACCTGGTAATCACCTCTCGAAACAAAAATCCATCCTGTTGTGCCTTCAAATTTTATTCCGTTGGGAAATTCATTACTCACCATCATTACAACGCCATTCTTATATTTTGCTCCTGTTTTAAATATGCCATGCACATCCCACAAGCCACCTGTTGCAAATTCAACATGCTCTGTCCATATTTCAACAGGCCCGCTTGCTTCCATACCCATACCCCAATGTGCACTGTCGATATGATGCGCCCCCCAACCGGTGATCATACCTGCACCAAACTGTTCGCATCGTAACCAACCGGGGCGACCATAACCAACTTGCGGATGCACCCTGTCTTCTGTGTAATAAACTTCTGGTGTGGATGCAAGCCACATGTCGTAATTGAAATTTGCAGGAAGAGGCATTTCATCTTTTTTACCGCCGGGAGGATCTCCGGGTAAACCAACATACACTGTTTTCAATTCACCGATCCGTCCATTACGAACAAGCTCTGCTGCATAACGGAATTGATCACTGCTTCGTTGCTGACTTCCTATTTGAAACTTCACGCCACTTTTCTGTACAACATTGCTGATGATTCTTCCTTCTGAAATAGTTAATGATGCAGGCTTTTGCATATAGATATGTTTGCCTGCATGTGCAGCTGCAACACCAATCATTGCATGTGTATGATCAGGTGTGCTGATCAATACTGCATCAATATCTTTATTCTGTAACAACTCACGGTAATCAGTATAGAGTTTTACGCCATCATACGTTTTGTTATCTCTCTTAGTGTAATACTCATTTACTAATTGCTTGCCTTCTGTTGCTCTCTTTAAATCAAGATCACAAATAGCCATGATCTGTGCATAGTCATGTTTCCAAACACCGGGTATA
>JANMOR010000450.1:0-13538 GCA_031369435.1 Chitinophagaceae bacterium | reverse complement strand
AGTAAAAGGGTTGGAGCTTCTGTTTTTTTGGATGAATGGAAAGAACAATCGGGACGAATCTGTAGCTCTTTAGGAAGATTGTAACTCAATTCTTTTATTACAGCAGCGTGCCTTTTAAAAATATATAGGCCATCGAAAAATAGATGATCAGCCCGGTAACATCCACTAATGTTGCCACAAATGGAGCTGATGAAACAGCAGGATCGGCTCCAAATCTTTTTAATATCAGAGGCAGCATGGAGCCACTCAATGTTCCCCACAACACAACACCAATTAAAGAAAAGCCAACAACAAGGCCAATTTCCGACCAGTGATTTCCATAAATGTCAGGGAATATGGAGTGCCATAGAGCAATTCGTACAAATCCGATAATACCAAGGGCGGTACCCAGCATTAAACCCTGGATGATTTCCCTGCGCATTACTTTCCACCAATCTGTAAGTGTTACTTCCCCTACAGCCATTGCCTGGATAACCAATGTTGATGCCTGTGATCCACTGTTTCCTCCACTTGAAATAATTAACGGAATGAATAAAGCCAATACAACGGCTTTTGCAATCTCATCTTCAAAAAAGGCCATGGCCGAAGCAGTTAACAATTCACCTAGGAATAAAATGACCAGCCAAACCACTCTTTTTTTGAACAATTTTAATACAGGTGTTTCTAAGTAAGGCTCATCCAATGCTTCGGTACCACCCATCTTTTGCATGTCTTCACTAAATTCTTCGTTAGCCATCCACAATACGTCATCAATGGTAACAATACCCAACAGTTTATTTGTTTTACTTACAACAGGTAAAGCCACACGGTTATTCATTTTAAAAGCTTCATTGGCTGTTTCCTGGTCATCATATGCATGAAGTGCGATGAATCGTCCGTCCATCAACTCTTCAACTATTTTATCCGGTGATGCAAGAATAATATCCCGTATGCGCATATCATCCAACAGTTCACCTTTATCATTGATGATATAAAGAACATTGATGGTTTCACTATCTTTTCCATACTTACGGATGGTATCAAATACCTCGGCAATTGTATTGTGCGGATAGATATACACATAATCAGGTGTCATTAAACGACCGATGCTGTCTTCGGGATATCCTAATAGTGATAATGTAACCTTCCGTTCTTCCGGGTTCAATAATTTGATCAATTCCCGTACAACATTGCTGGGCAGTTCTTCTAAAAAGGAAGTACGGTCATCTGCAGGCAGTTCATTCAGGAGTTCGGCCGTTTTAAAAGGGGGCAACTCTTTAATGATTTGTTTTTGTGCAGGCAAATCAAGAATCTTAAACACGCTTGCAGCCCTGTGCATGCTCATATTGGCCAATATCTGGCTTTCATAATCGGGAAATTCGTCAACCAGTTCTGCCACATCGCTGATATTCTGATTATTTAGAAATTCCTGAATTTCGAGCTTGTCGCCCTTGATCATCAGCGATTCAAACTGTTCTTTTAACGAAAGGTCCTGTTCAAGCTCAAGACTCATATTTCTTCAATTTGGCTAAAGTTAGTTTCTTTGAATGAAAGTGGATTTATACAAACACAAACTTAATGGTATGCGACTCAATTCTTTATTTATAGCTGAAACGGAAGCGAAGGGCAAGGGAATTTTTACCAATGAAAAAATTGAAACCGATACTGTTATCGAAATTGCACCGGTGATAGTAATGAGTGCAGAAGATCGAAAATTACTTGATCAGACATTGCTCCATGATTATATTTTTGAATGGGGTGTTCACAAAGATCAGTGTGCCATGGGATTGGGCTGGGTTGCGGTTTATAATCATTCGTACAAAAGCAATTGTGAATATTTTATGGAGTTTGAAGATGAATCGATGTTTATAAAAACTGTCAGGGAAATTGAAGCGGGAGAGGAGGTTACCATTAATTATAATGGCCCGGCGGAGGATGAGAAAAAGGTTTGGTTTGAAGTAAAAGATTAACAGCCCTCCAAAACTCGTAGAACTACGATAAATTCTTTATTTTAAAATAAGAATTATTTTTAATAACAGTTGCAACCCTCAAAAGGATTATATAGTTTTGTGGTCAACCTTCCACTGAAAAATCAGCCTTTAACTTCCCACACCTAAGGAAACCAGTTAACAATTTAAATGTAACTAGCATGATTAAAAAGTTACTCTTGTTTCTGGTTGTAATTGCAATCTTTCAAAACACTTCAAATGGTCAAGGGGCCGAATTTTATGGCAACGCCTTTTGGCAAAGTGCAAGTAACAGGGTTGTTATACGACTTGCTTTACGAAATCCTACCGGATCCTCTTCTGGGCAAATGAGAATGATGGGCATGCGTTTTGGTTTTCAGTATAATAATGCACAGGTTACTTATGCAGGTTATCGTAGCTATATGCCGGGTTTAGATGATGCCACTTATCTTACATTCATTGGTCCTGATACTGCACCCAATGCAGAAGATATCGATGCTTCTGTAGGATCGAGCAGAACTGCTACGATTAGTACTGGTGGAACAAAAACAATGCAGCAACGTTATATCAATCGTTCTACAACCAGTTGTAACAATGGGGTTGTAATCCCAGCAGGCACAACGGCTATATTAATTGATATTTATTTTACACTTAACACAAGGCCGCCTTCTTATTATCATTTAACAGATCCTGATTATGGTTTTGGCGATACTGAGTTTATTGCACAGTTTTGACTAAATGGAATGGTGGACATACTGGTAATTTAACTGATGCTTACAAAGAAATTGCGATTGTGATTATACGCCAATCCGGCTCTCAAAATCCTTATCAGCCATTTGATGCAAGTAACTGTTTAAATTCCAACTTTAATCCAATTACGATAGGTAGTGATGATATTAATTTTATTACACCCATTAATGGTGTTCTTTCAGGAAAAGTTTCAAAACTTGATGCTGAAGAAAGAAATGATCATGTTGCACTGGATTGGAAAGTTGAACATAATGAGTTGGTTGATCATTATGAAATTGAACGTAAAGACGAGAATGGAATTTTTAAAACAATTGGCCTGGTAATGAGTGATAATAAAAATTCAACAACTCTTTACCAGTTTAAAGATAAAATTACTTCCAGAGATCTGAAGTTATACTATAGGGTAAAAACAATAGGTATTGATCAAGTAATTACTTACAGCGATATAAGAATGGTAAGACCGGGAAGTGTACAACAGAATGCGGTAAAAATATTCCCAAACCCAACCAGTGATTTTATTCGGTTCAAAGCTCCACTCATTAATGGCAGTTATGTATGCAGAGTTTACAGTAATGAAGGACGAATGGTACTCACTGCAAATGCATCATCATTAAATACAAGCATTAATATTAAAAGCCTTGTGGTAGGTTCTTATTTTATTGAAATGTATCATCCGCAAAGCGGTAAACGGTTTTATTCACAGTTCAGTAAACAATAGTTATTTATTCTTTCTGAATGATTCTTTTTTGAAGCTTTCCTTTTACTCAACAGTAAAAGGAAAGCTTTTTTTACAAACGACCTCACCTCCTACGCTTTGGTGGGAGTCAGACATTTATCGTCCGACCTCATTCCCTCAGCAGACACTTCGGTCTCCATTTTAAATCCAATAGAGAGGGACGGTACTTCAGTGCAAATTCAGGGAATTGTAATTACCAAATCAGCTTTTATATTTTATTCTTCTTCTTTACCAGCCAATACCATAATCTTCACCATGATTGGAACTGCCTCCCCAAAAACTTTTATGCTTCCAATCGAACCAGATGGCATTAATGGGGCCGCTTGTTCTGTCATCAAACGTAAGTATATAACCCATCTGTCTTAATTCTTTCCGCACCCACTCAGATGTGTTTTCGTGCAATAATAAATTACCGGGTCTTGGTTGCCTGTCAGCTGTTTTTGATCCGCCAAGTGATAACCATAATTGGTTGGTATTAATATTTGCAGCTTCGCAGGCTTCCTGCACCGTCATACCAAACTCAACAATATTTAAAAAGAACTGTAATAAATTTTGTTCCTGTGTATCACCTCCCTGTACTGCAAAAGCTAAAAAAGGTTTACCATCTTTCAATGCCATTGTAGGAGTTAATGTTACTCTCGGACGCTTGCCCGGTTCAATTACATTGAATGGATTTAACGATGCATCCAACACAAAACTCTGTCCACGCTGACTCATGCCAACACCTGTATTGCCGGCAATAGTTGCAGGTAACCATCCGCCTGAAGGAGTAATTGAAACCACCCAACCTTCAGCATCAGCAGCTTCAACTGAAGTAGTGCCGGCCCATAAACGTTCTATATAGGCCCCCTCTAAATCGTCCCCCGTGGGGGAGACTCCCGCCACACTTTCATTTCTTATATCATGTGCAGGCATAAAACCCGGACGATTATTATTTGTAGTATCTAAACTGTACCCTCTTTTTTTCAATACCTCAACATATGGATTTGTTTTTCCTTCAAACGGATAAGGATCGCCTGGGCCAATATTGGGCATGTTCCGTTCCATGGAGATCATTCTTGCTCGTTGCTTTGCATATGCTTTACTCAACAATCCCTGCATGGGTTCTAACGGGGCAAACGCAGGATCGCCATAATAAAAATCACGATCTGCAAAAGTCATATTCATTGTTTGATAGATTGTATGAATATACCTGGTGCTGTTATATCCCATACTCTTCAAATCAAAATTTTCAAGAATGTTCAAACTTTGTAATAACATCGGGCCTTGTGTCCATTGCTGCAATTTATAAACTTCAATCCCTTTATAATTCACATGCATTGGTTCTTCTTCAACAGGTTTCCAATTTGCTAAATCATTCATTGTAATTAATCCCCCCTGTTCCTGGCAACCACGAACAAACTCTTTTGCAATATCGCCTTTGTAAAAACGATCATACGCAGCCATAATAGCTTCCTTACGATTTTTACCTTTTTTCAAAGCATCCTGTTCTGCTTCCACCATTTTGGTTAATGTTTCCAAAAGGTCTTTTTGTATAAAAATTTCACCTGCTTCAGGTGCTTCTCTTTTTTCGCCAAGGTGCGGAAGAAAAACTTTTTTACTGTAAGGCCATTCTTTAATACGTTGCTTACCTCGTTCCATGCTGTTAGCTGTTTGTGCATCAATAGGATAACCGGCTGCTAACTGCATAGATGGAGACAGTACATCTTTCAAACTCATAGTACCATAGTTCGATAACATTAAACATAACCCACCAACAGTTCCGGGAGTAATTGCTGACAATGGTCCATACTCCGGTGGAAAATTATATCCTTTGCTTTTATAAAATTCTGCTGTGGCTCCTGTTGGTGCAACACCTAATGCATTAATGCCGATGACTTTTCCTGTTTTGGGATTGTAGATCAATGCCTGTGTTTCACCACCCCAGCTTAATACATCCCACATAGTGCAGGTAGCTGCTAACATAGCACAAGCAGCATCAACAGCATTTCCACCTTTTTGAAAAATCATGGAGCCTGCTGTGGCGGCTAATGGCTTACCGGTAACGGCCATCCATTGTTTACCATGAAGCGGGGGCTTTTGTGTTTGTTGAGCAATAATGGATATAGAAAAGAGGAAGGTAGTTGCCAAACTGAATAATATTCTCATGCTGTTGAATTTGTAGCTTAAAGTTAGGCAGAGAAAGGACAGAAAAAATGCAAAGTGATGAATGGCGGAATAAGTTGAAGTAATTATTTTTTTATCAACTGTTGTATGTCATCAAGATCTTTCAATCTGCCTGCTTTCTTTTTTGCTTCCAGCAAGTGATTCAGATGAAGTGTTCTTACTTTTATATCCTGATCTTCAAAAAAAGTTGACAAGTCATAACATTCTTTAAAGTCAAGACCTTTTACTTTTGTCATAATATCAATAGCAACCGGCTTTCTTCCAAATTTAAATACATCCCAATTTTCATGATGCAGAAAATTTTCTTTCGTCATATCAAAAACCAACATATGAAATTGATGAAAGGCCTTTAATAACTTGCTGTAGTTCTCTTCTGTTCGTTCTACCCAAATATCAAGATCACCGGTAACCCTGGCATGCCCGTGAAGTATAACCGCAAATCCTCCAACAAGAATATAAGATACCTGTTGATCATTCAATGACTGGATGAAGTCCCGAAAATCGTCTTGAAAAATATCTCCCATCAGAATTGTTTGGATATACTGAAAATTGTTTTATCCATTTTAGGTGGATGGTTTATATCAAACCCATAAGCAAGACTGGTTAAGTAAAAAGAAACCTTCAAACGCTCTTTCCAATTGTAGTTCCTGTAATCTCTCATATAATCATCTGCCTCTTCCACACTCATTGCCTGGAATGCTGTTTTATCAAGCCTGTATTTTTTCCTCTCATCACCCATACTATAAAGTTAAACCAAATGGATTTATATGTCATTCCAAATTCTTCCAGGGTAATACCGACAGGCAGTGAATATGAATTAAATTGATTGTACTATTTAATTTGTCTCGTTGGTATTATTCATTACAATTGTAGTTTCAGTATTTCATTTTCAATGGACTCGTTTTCCATTTCTCAAATGCAACCAGGGCTTCTTCACGAAGCAATTGCTGAGTTGTTAATTTTCTACCTGTATGTGAAAGATCAATTTCGTCATAAATAAATTTGTCATCGAAGTCAATAGCTGCAGCATCTTCTTTGGTATTGGCAAAATAAATTTTAGCTGCCCTTGCCCAATAGATAGCACCAAGGCACATAGGGCAGGGTTCGCAACTGCAATAAATTTCACAGCCATCTAATTGGAATGAATTTAATATTGTGCATGCTTTACGAATTGCCACCACTTCTGCATGTGCTGTTGGATCATTCATTGTTGTTACTTCATTCACAGCAGTAACAATGATTTGTCCGTCTTTTACAATAACTGCTGCAAAGGGGCCGCCATTGCCACTTTCAACATTTTCAATGGAGAGACGAATGGCCTCACGCATGAAATCTTCTTTTGTAAGTTGCTTTTTCATAGCTCTTCAATTTGAAATCATCAGGAAGAAAAAATCCCCCGGTGTTTCGGGGGATGAAAGAGTTGCCATCCTTAAAAGGCTGGCAACTCTGTTAATTATGATTATGCTTTTGCAAACTCAGAACGGATCACATTCAATGCACCACCTGCTTTAAACCATTCGATCTGTTGTGCATTGTAACTATGGCTTACTGTAATAGCATCGCTGCTTCCATCAGCATGATTCAACACTAACGCTAAGGGTAATCCGGGTGTGAAGGATGTTAAACCAATCACATCAATAACATCATCTTCAAGTATTTTTTCATAATCTTCTTTGTTGATAAATGTTAACGCCAACATTCCCTGTTTCTTGAGATTGGTTTCATGAATACGGGCAAATGATTTCACCAACACAACACGTACACCGAGATGACGTGGTTCCATCGCCGCATGTTCCCTGGAAGAGCCTTCGCCATAATTTTCATCACCCACAACAATAGTTCCAATACCTGCTGCTTTGTATGCCCGTTGCGTATTTGGTACAGTACCGTATTCACCTGTTAACTGGTTTTTTACACTGTCTGTTTTTTCATTGAAAAAATTTGTTGCACCAATTAATAAGTTGTTGCTGATATTATCTAAATGACCACGGAATTTCAACCAGGGGCCTGCCATTGAAATATGATCGGTTGTACATTTTCCTTTTGCTTTAATCAGCAATTTCAATCCTTTAATATCAATACCTTCCCATGCTGCAAATGGATATAATAATTGCAAACGTTTACTGTCTGCTTTTACATTCAACTGAACAGTGCTTCCATCTTCTGCAGGAGCCTGGTAACCTGCATCTTCAACAGCAAATCCTTTGGTTGGTAATTCATCACCATTTGGTGGATCGAGTTTTACCTGTTCACCTTTTTCATTGGTTAATGTATCAGTGATTGGATTAAAAGTAAGATCGCCTGCAATTGCCAATGCCGTTACCAGTTCTGGACTTGCAACAAAGGCCATGGTGTTAGGATTGCCATCAGCTCTTTTTGCAAAATTTCTATTGAAGGAATGAACAATAGTATTTTTTTCAGCTTTTTCAGCACCAACTCTTTCCCACATACCAATACAGGGACCGCATGCATTGGCAAATACAGTTGCGCCAATTTTTTCAAATGTTTCTAAAAAACCATCTCTTTCAATTGTATAACGCACCTGCTCACTCCCGGGTGTAATAGTAAATTCAGATTTTAATTTCAAACCTTTTGCACTTACCTGTTCAGCCAAACTAACTGCACGGCTGATATCTTCATAAGAAGAGTTGGTGCAACTGCCTATCAACCCCACTTCAATTTTTGTGGGCCATCCGTTTTTGGCAGCAGCTTCTTTCATTTGAGAAATTGGTGTAGCCAGATCGGGAGTAAATGGCCCGTTTAAATGCGGCTCCAGTTCACTGAGGTTTATTTCAATTACACGATCAAAATATTTTTCAGGATTTGCATATACTTCTGCATCGCCGGTTAAATATTCTTTGATGTTATCTGCAGCAGCAGCAACTTCAGCACGACCAGTTGCCTGAAGATAACGGCTCATACTTTCATCATATCCAAATGTAGAAGTGGTTGCACCAATTTCTGCACCCATATTACAAATGGTTCCTTTACCAGTGCAACTCATACTTGTTGCACCTTCTCCAAAATATTCAACAATGGCATTGGTACCGCCTTTTACAGTAAGGATACCTGCCACTTTTAAGATCACATCTTTGGGGGCGGTCCATCCATTGAGTTTGCCAGTCAATTTCACACCAATCAATGTGGGCATGAGCAATTCCCAGCTTAAGCCGGCCATTACATCACAGGCATCGGCCCCACCCACACCAATGGCAATCATACCCAACCCACCGGCATTTACGGTATGACTATCTGTTCCAATCATCATACCGCCGGGGAAAGCATAGTTTTCCAATACAACCTGGTGAATGATACCAGCGCCGGGTTTCCAGAAGCCGATTCCATATTTGTTAGAGATAGAAGATAAAAAATTATAAACTTCCTCGTTATCGGTTACAGCTTTTACAAGATCGGCCTTGCCTTCCTGCTTGGCGATAATCAGGTGATCGCAATGCACCGTAGATGGAACAGCAACTGTTTTGCGACCGGTTGTATCAAACTGCAACAGGGCCATTTGAGCTGTTGCATCCTGCATGGCTACTCGATCCGGGGCAAAATCAACATAGGCTTTTCCTCTTTCAAAGTCTTTAATAGTTACATCGTGCCACAAATGAGCAAATAAAATTTTCTCAGACAGTGTAAGGGGGCGGCCCAGTGCTTCACGTGCAGCATCTACTTTAGCCGGCATTTCACTGTACAATTTTTTGATGAGGTCGAGATCGAATACCATAGTTATTAGTTTGAAGAGTTGGCAATTTAATGATGTGATGATAAAAATACGGCAACTCTGTTGTTTTGGTAAAACCGGGGTTTCATTTCCAAATTGGCCTATTTCCAAATCGGCACATCGAAAAGTGTTGCGAATTTACCGAATTATGATCAACTTTTTAAACCATCCTTATGAAAGAGTTGTTCTTTGAAGTATCTTTAACCTGTAAATAAATACTATGAACCGATTACGGCATATCATCGAGTGGAATGTATTTGGCGTTTGCACCTGGTTGGGTGAAAGAATGGGCATCGCCACCAGCACCATCCGTAAGTACTTCATTTATATCTCCTTCCTCACTATGGGATCACCCCTGATCGTTTACTTCTTTATTGCTTTTTGGATGAATGTGCGTCAATACATCTGGTTTAAAAAAAGAAACCCTGTACGTTATTAGAAAGTCATTGCATTTGAGTTTTTGATTGTGTACTTTAAAGGAACAAACCGTTTATGTTTTCCTTTGAATATATTCATTCCAGTTACAGCCAGATGATCAAAGAACTGGCAGCAGCTTTGCATGTTAAACTCAAGGATAACTGGTTGTTTTTTCCCGAAGAAATTGCCAGTGGCTATTACAGGGTTTTGGAAATACCCGGCGGGCTTGATGTAAATATTGTGAATTGCAGGATGAATACTGAATGGTTTGTTCGCCGCAAAAAAGATGAAAAGGAATATTATACACTTCGCTTTGATGAACTGGTTGTTGAAAAAAATATTTCTATTGGCATTGATAACGATGTGGTAAAGAAAGAAAGAGAAACGATTGCTGTTGCTTATTTAACCAGTTCTTTATTCGACTGGTATTATCTCGGAACAAAAGGAACAAGGTTTAAAGCCGTAAATATCCTCATTCCCAAAGAATGGTTGGGTAAGCTGATGGGTATAGAATTGTTTGATGATATTTTACCCGCCTACATTGCTTTAAAAAGCAGAAGCTTTAACATGGAACCACTCGACCAGGGATATTATGAACTGATCAATGAAATAATGCAGGAAGATCCTGTTTCACCTTTACCTGAATTACGCCTGCAGAACAGGATTCAACTGTTGATGGAACGGTTCTTTACACGCATTCATTCCCGTGTATCACTGGCCGATGTGCAAAGCAACATCAAACATGAAGACATCTATACTGTTTTGAGAATTGAAAAATTATTAGTTGAAAATTTTAAAGATAAGCCAAGGTCAATTGAAGAGCTATCAAGAAAAGCTACGATGAGCTCTACAAAATTGAAAAAAATATTCAAGTCAATTTTCGGAGTTCCTATTTATGAATACTATCAGCAAAAAAGAATGCAGCAGGCCGGTGAGCTGCTCATAACAGGCAGATACTCGGTAAAGCAGGTAGCAGAAAAAGTAGGGTATAGTAATATGGGTAATTTTAAAACAGCTTTTAAAAAACACATGAAGCAGGAACCCTCAACGTTTACCGGCAATTGACTATCATGATTTTTAAACATCATCATTGTGCTCGAACTGCAATTAAATACGGCCAATTATAAAGATTTTCTTCAACATCTTTCGGAGGAATTACATGTTAAACTCATAGAAAACCGTATCATCTTGCCCGAAACATTTGGAAAAGGGTTTATGCAGATGATTGAATTGCCGAATGGATTACAGTCGCTGGTTTCTGATATTACTTATCATATTGATGTGATGTTTAAGAGAGAAAAAATGGATCAGTATTTCTGTATCCTCCATTTTAATGATGTTGAAATAAGCGGCTCACTGCAGTTTGTAAAAAATGGAACTTCCATGGAAGATAAAAGTGAACGAAGGGCAGGAGTGGCATTGACATCAAGCTTTAATGATTTCAGTTTTGCTGTAAAAGCAAAAACAAAAGCTAAGTCAATCAACATCCTGTTGCCCGAAGAGTGGATGAAAAACAACCTGAAAGCCTATGACGAATTAAGAACACTTTCTCAATTCACTTCATTCGGAAATACATTAACTCACCCTGAACCTTTTGATACACAAAACAGGATCTTATTTGATGAAGTGTTTCAAACAAACAATGCCCATCCGCTTCAACCAATGATCATCAAAAACAGGATCATGCTGCTACTGGAACATTTCCTTTTAAGATTATACCGTAACATGATGAATGTTGCAGAGGGGACTCAACGTAAAATAAAATCATCCGATCTGAGCAAACTGATGGAAATTGAATCGTTGCTGGTAAGAGATTTTGGTCAACCGCCACCAACGATTGTAAACCTGGCAGAAAGAACGGGCATGAGTGTTTCTAAATTAAAAGCGGTTTTTAAAAAGGTTTACGGAACTGGCATCTATGAATATTACCAAAAAAACAGGATGCTGAAAGCCCGTTCCTTACTCATTACGGGCCAATACACAGTGAAACAGGTAGGTCAGCAGTTGGGATATACGAACCTCAGTAATTTTTCACTTGCTTTCAGAAAAGAATTCGGCATCTTACCCAGCCATGTATGATCATTTTATATTTGCAAACTGTTTACAGTTTTCTTATCTTCAGGTGCAACTGTTTATTCAATTGATTCATCTGTTTAAGTACAATCTCCTCCATCCCGTTTTTAATTCATCCATCCTCTGAAGCCATTACCCACTTTGTAAAGCAATCATTTCTTTTCTCAAAATCTATTTTATTGTATTGATGCAATAGTATTACCTGTACTATTACTATCATTTCTATACCCATCGTTCAAAACAAATGTTTATCCAATGCCCCACAAAAAAGAGGCTCTTGAAAAAGAGCCTCAACTTTTTTTATTTTTTTCTTTATTAATATAATTTAAAAAGAAACCCTACTTTGATTTGCAGTTGTTGAAAGGGGCTGTTGTAAACTCTTGCTACCGAATGCTCATGAATATTATTTGTATTAAGATTTACAAATGACATGGTTAACGGTTTGCTTTCATCAGTTGGTGGCTGATTGCTCACCTGCTCCAGTTGTTTCACATTTACATAATCAATTCTGTTGCCCTGTATCCTGTTAACAGAAATATTCAATTGAGTGCCGTTGTCGATTGCGCCACAATGGTTACGGGACAGGTTGATCAAAAGCCCGCCTCCATAACCCCATGTCATAGTGCTTTTGCGGAAAGTAACCTGGTCTTCCAGTGGTACACAATCATCACCTCCAAACTGATCTTCATGTAAATTAATCCGCACTCTTGTACCCAGCTTTTGTACACCACCCATCATTTGCAGATAAGGGATAATACTGCCATGTTTTAAAATTTCATAACGCACACTTAAATGTGTATAGTTAGCGAAGTTGATATAGTTCACCGGCATTTGAGTTGGTTGTTGAACATCCTCACTCTGGAATGTTTGCATTATTTTCTTTTTTCCATATCGTCCTGTTCCGGTTTCCAATGATGCAACAAAATGCCTCCCCAGTATGGGTAACCGATAACCGGTTTGAAAATAAAATCCATGTGCGGCATTGATATTTGTTGCCATTTCGCCCAATGCAGTTTGATTGCTATATCCAAAACCAAGATCAAATTGTGCGAACGTAAATTGAACAGAAATAACCGTAAAAAACAGGAGTAGAAACTTTTTCATAATAAACAGTTTGAGGTGTTCTTAAAGTTCGTAAAACTTTACCGGAATTAAAAGTTATTAATTCTTTAAACCAACTGTTTTAAAAAAATTATACTGCCTGCCTCAGTTTCAGCAATTGTTCCAGCAGCCCTTTCAGCTTATCAAGCTGCAGCATATTGGCCCCATCGCTTTTGGCAACGGCGGGGTTGGGGTGGGTTTCAATAAATAAACCATCAACGCCGGTTGCAATGGCAGCTTTTGCAATGGTTCCTATCAACTGAGGATTACCGCCTGTAACCCCGGTTGTTTGGTTGGGTTGCTGAAGCGAGTGTGTGCAATCCATGATCACCGGTACATTCAGTTCTTTCATCCAGGTAATATTCCTGTAGTCAACAACAAGATCAGCATAGCCGAATGTATTCCCTCTTTCAGTGAGCATTACTTTATCATTTCCTGCTTTCTGAATTTTTTCTACAGCAAACTTCATCGAAGGGCCGCTGAGAAATTGACCCTTCTTTACATTTACGATCCTGCCTGTTTCTGCAGCTGCAATTAACAGGTCTGTTTGGCGGCATAGAAAAGCGGGGATCTGTAACACATCTAAATAAGGAGCAGCAATGGCCGCTTCTTCATGCGCATG
>JANMOR010000441.1:0-3084 GCA_031369435.1 Chitinophagaceae bacterium | reverse complement strand
TTATCGCCTGTTTCAAAATGATAAGAATAATTCAACGGTTCAGAAATAATGTTCCATTGCAAAGTGGTGCTGTCGCCATTATAAACAGAAAGCACTTCATCGTTACTCCAGCTGAAAGAACAATGATCAATGATGATATGTTTACGGCCTGAACCAGAGAATGCATCATCGCCACCACTTCCATCAACCATTCCTTTTTGCCGTTGAAATTTATCACCCATACGGAAACGGATATAGCGGATGATGATATTATCACCTGCAAGTGCAACCGTATTATCAGCAATACAAATTCCATCGCCTGGTGCTGTTTGCCCGGCAATGGTTACATTTTCTTTGATGGATAATTTTGTTTGCAAATGAATAGTTCCCGATACAGCAAAAACAACCATCCTTTTTTCTTTTGCTTCAACAGCTGTTCGAAAACTACCGGGGCCATCATCGTTAAGATTTGTAACGATATAAATTTTGCCGCCCCTGCCACCTGTTGTGTATTTGCCATAGCCTTCCGCACCGGGAAATGCAATAGCAGTATTTGTTGAAGCAGGTGAACCTGATTGTTGCTGAGCGTAACAACTGCTGAAAAAAAATACCAGCGAAACAATGATGCAGAAAGATTTTGTATGTGTCATGTTACCGGTTAAAAAAAGGCTGCACCCTTCGGGCAGCCTTTGAAAATCGAATCTAAAATATCAAATAATGAAAGAGCTGATTAATAATTAGGGTTTTGTTTCAATGCTCCCTGATAAGCTGCTAATGTTGCCTGATCATAAGGGAACAATTCACTTTTACCGGGAACAAAGAAAGATGCAAAGCCCTGCCACAATGGTTTATTATCAATAGAATTTGTTGCAGTTAAATGTTGTGCCCAATCAACCCTTGTCCAACCTGTGGTTGGAGACGGCACCTGCGTTGGTCTCCAGAAAGGCATTGCAGTTGTTGGTGCGCCAACACCTGCGTAGTATTGAATTTCTTCACCAATATTTCTCCAGTAGATATACTGTGGCACATACGTATAAGGAGCAACACGATCACGGATTTGTTGAATTTTTGTTCTTGCTTCTGCAATTTTTGTTGTGAGTAAATTCCAACGTAATAAGTCATACTTACGAATTCCCTCATGACCGAATTCAAGAAAACGTTCATTTACAATTGCATTGAAGAAACCGGCTTTGGTAGTTGCTGTAACACCAATTAAGCCTGTATTACCACGATAGGCTCTTTTACGCACTTCTTCAAATGCATTAATTGCTTCAGTAGTTGGAGCGCCGTTGATTTCATTCACGGCCTCTGCATACATGAGTAGTACATCAGCAAAGCGAATCATTGACCAGTTGTAACCAACATTTAAAACTGTTCCGGGAAGAAGCGGCACTCTCCAGTCTCTCCTGTATTTACCTGTATTCAGTTCACCTAACCTGCGTTGCGATTTAATGTTTGATGATGATGTTACCTGGTAATGTGTAACGGAGATATCTCTTCTTGTATCTACAGAATCAAATGCATAAAAATAATTAGGAAGCATAACTATACCACCCCCACCTGCTCCATATCTTGATGCATTGTTTAAATTAGGGCCATCATAGTTACCCATACGGCTATCACTATTGCCGTTACCACCACCAGCACCAACTTCAAAAATAATTTCACCAAACGGATCGTAAGTAAAAGAGGTAACGTTTCTCCAGATATTTTCATAATTGGGGTTGAGTGTATGCTGATTTCTGTTGGCCATCATCTCTTCACATTCCTGTTTTGCGATCTGGTAGTAAGTTAAATAATCAGATCTGCGTTCCATTTGAGCATTAGTTCTTAACGAATAACCACCACGTGTAAGCGCAATTCTTGCTCTTAATGCTTTGGCAACTCCTTTGGTAATGCGTTCATTTCTTACAACCTCCAGTCGCCATGGCAGCAGATCTCTTGCAGTGGCAAGATCTGCAATGAGTTTATCCATAGTAGAATCACGATTTGTAGCTCCAATAAATAAACTGGGTTGCTTGTAAGCAGGAATCATTGGTGCAGGCACATCGCCCCAATGACGGATAAGTTCAAATAAAAACTGTGCTCTTAAAGTGAGTGCTTCACCATATAAACGTTTCAGCTCTTTCTTTTCAGCTTCTGTTCCATTGTTGTATAAATTCATTAATGGAATCTGTTCAATACAAAGATTTGCCTTTTCAACCCCACGATATAATTGACGGAAGGGGTTTGCAATTTCTGAATTGGTTAATAATAGCTGGTAACGTCCCACACCTCTTCTTCCATTATCAATACCCCCGCTTACAATACCTTCATCTGTATCATAAGGATAATACATATTGATACGGATACCATATCCATTATCGCCCTGCAATTCATCATACACGCCGGTAAGAGCCATCAATGCATTCGGAACATCCGAAAAAACAGCAGGGATGGTAAAGTTTGAAACCGGTTCAACAACGGTATATTGTTTACAGGATTCCATTGAAACGATCATCAGGAAAGCTGATAAAGCTAAAGTGACAGTTTGGAAAAATTTATATTTCATAACAGATATCTTTTATTTTTTTAGAATGTAACGTTTACACCAAAAACCCATGTTCTTGATCTTGGATAAGCTGCAAAATCAACACCCGGTGTTAATGGATCTGATCTGCGTGATGTAACATCCGGATCATAACCTGAATAGTTTGTTATTGTGGCCAGGTTATTCACTGTTGCAAATACCCTTAATGTTGTCATTTTCATTCTGTCGAGCGCATTTTTTGGCAATGTATATCCTATCGTGATGTTATTGAATCTCAAATAAGAACCATCTTCAACAGCCCATGAATGCAACCACCAACGTTGCACCCTTACAGGAGTCCATATCTCAGCATTTGCATTTAATTTGGACAGCTCTGATGGATCTGTAACTCTTACACCATTGTTATTGATGAAAGTAAATCGTTTTCTCATAATGTTCAACATATTGAGGTTGGCAAAGGCACCATCTGTCCACTCAATTTTATTGGCATTATAAATATCATTACCAACCACAAAGTTGACAAACACACTCATGTCAAAACCCTTATAAGAAAACTGGTTACTCCAACCGCCTGT
>JANMOR010000440.1:0-7394 GCA_031369435.1 Chitinophagaceae bacterium | reverse complement strand
ATACCTGCATCAGTAGTTCGTTTCTGTTCTTCCATAAGCAATGATCATTCGGTTTATAATCTTAACCCATCAGCAGCTTGGCTTCTTTGTTGATCAAAGCAGCAACAATCGGTTGAAGCGATGCATTTTCATCCTGCGATAATAACTCAACAATTTTTTTGCTCAGATCCATTCCATTAGCATTGGCCGGTAACATGGCAGCAAGCTGGTTGATGATGAATATATTCTGATCTTTTAAATTTTTTATTCCATCCCATGCGGTAGCTGATACATATAATTGCTGACTTACATTGTATTCAAACTCCTGTTTGATGGTTTGAATGATGGATGATTGTAATTGTGTTGCTGAAAGTTCATTGATGCTGAACCTGCCCAATAAATTCGTTAAGCCCATCCGTTCACATAAAATGGTTAAGCGTTCATAAGCCTGGAGTTGTAAACGGATCATTTCAGGATTGGATGATTTTACAGGGCTCACTGTTTGTTGCAGGATTTGTTCCTGTTGCTGATATTGTTGTTCTTCCAGTAATTCTTTTTTCCCTTTAATGCGCAGATAAATGGCTAATGCAACAAAAGCAAGACCAACGCCAACAAAGAGATAGATATAAATCGGATCCATAATTTTTGAGTTGCTGCAAAAATAGGTGATTGCGGCTGAAATGCTGCCGGGCAAACAAAGCAGGAGCTGAAGCCGATTTGTTTGTAAATTTGTACTCTAAAGATTTAAAACATGGAAACATTAACAGCAGCACCGGTTAGTTTTACGGAAGGTGCTATTACAGAAATAAAACGGTTATATACAGAGCAACCATCAGGTAAATACCTGCGTGTAGGTGCAAAGGGTGGAGGATGTTCAGGCTTAACCTATGTGCTTGACTTTGATGTAAAGGAAGCCAATGATGATTTATTTGAGATTGATGGCATTCAATGTATCATGGATAAAGGTCAAGGTATGTACCTGCTTGGTATGGAAATAGATTGGGATAACGGGTTAAACAACCGTGGCTTTACATTCAGCAATCCTAACGCCAGCAAAACATGCGGCTGCGGAACAAGTTTTGCAGTTTAAATATTATGGAAATTAAAAAATCACGCCCCGGAAGACCGGGTTTTTTTTAGAAGATTTCTAACCATAAATATCAATGAAGACATTAACAATATTCATATGCCTTTTTCTTTCAATTAACTTCTCTCGATGTGGGGAAATAAAGCCAAAAACCATTTATTTGACTTCATCTTATCAAGAGAGCAATAATTATGAGAGTATAGAAATTGATTCGATCATTACGAAGGGGGTCTCAGATAATAAGAGGATTACGATCAAAGGATTCTTAACGAGCAGATGGGAAGACAGAGCTGTTTATGCATCTTCTAATGACGCTAAAAAATACAACTACACAAAGGCGGTTTGGTTTAGTATAGATTCAGATACGAGTATAGTAAATATTTTGAAAGAATATAATAAAAGAGATAAAATCATTTTTGTAAAAGTTGATGGAATATTAAATTTCGATATGAAAGGTCACATGGGGCAGTATATTGGAGAGATTATGGTGGAAAGGGTGGTTATTAATTGACCATGGCAATTTTTCTGCTGTTGCAAGCGGATTTTTAATTTACCCACTCCACGGTATTGTTGCTGACTTTAATAAGTTGTAACATGCACTCAAATAAACGAACATGAAAAAGATCCTCCTCCCTTTAATTCTATTTTCAACAGGTATCTGCACAAACAATTTTGCACAAAAGAAAAAGCCTGCAGCCGTTTCGGCCATCATGGGTTCCGGCACCGATGATAAAACAAGTAATAACAAAACAGGTGGTAACAAAGAGTTGCGGATCATCTCAGCAGAAAAAATAATGGAGATGACCATACCGGCAGGTGGTGCCAACGGAGCATCGGTTGTTTATCATCCTAAAGAAAAATTATATTATGCCGCACAGGCAGGCAATAAAGTTTTCCCATTAATCATCTTTAATAAAGATGGTGATGTGGTATCGCAGGAAGGACAGGAAACATTGATTGATGTAAGAGGTTTGTGGTATAACCCTAAAACAAAAAAAATTGGGGGTAACGGTTATGATGAGTTTGGATGGTTTACTTACGACCTGGATAAAAAAGGCCTTCCGGAAAAAATTGACATTTTTAAAGAGGGGGCCAATCAACCTGAAAAAAACAGCCAGGGTGTATTAAATACAAAAGATGATGAAGTGTTATTTTTGGATGGATTGAATATTACCTGTTACAATACAAATGGCACAGAAAAAAGAAAAACCATTCAATTGCATATCGGCTCCCAGAATGCAAATGACGGTGTAACAATTACGAGTACTGATTTTGAAAGTGGTTACAACACACGTTCGATCATTTATACAGATATCAACGGGGCTGAGATAGGGTTGCTGAATGTTACAAAAAAACAGGTAGAATTATATGATATCAAAACCGGTTATATGAGCCAAGTCATTAAGTTACCGGTTGATTTTACAATGGAAACTTATTTCAACTTTTCTTACAGCAATGAAATTTACTGGGTGTTTGATAAAACCAGCCGTAAATGGAAGGGATATAAATAAAGCAACAGCTTAATCTAATTGAAATTAACCCTGACAGAAATGTCAGGGTTAATTACTTCTACATACCATGAAGTCTTACAGAATCATATTTTTTTTAACAGCACTTATTCTGCTTTCTATTGTTGTTTATTTTATGACACTTTGGTTGATTATTGCAGGAGATGAAACAATATCTTTTGAGCAAACAAAAGCGGATTATGATGAACTGCTTCCGGCTTTTTTAAGAAGAGGGATTCTACTGGAGGTTTTTAATATTTCTGTCCTTGCAATTGCAGCTTTTTTATTTTACAAATGCATCAAAGCAAATTTTATAAAGATCATCAGTTGGGTGCTTCTTTCATTAAGCGGGCTACTTGCTTACTGGAATCTGTTTTCACTAATGTAATAGAGTTAACATCAACTAGAAAATAAAAACCCTGACACAATCGTCAGGGTTTACTTTTTATGGTAAGCAATCAGTCTTAACTAATAGTATGTCGTGCTTTCGCTAATGTTCTGTCTTTTTCAGGTTCACCTAATGGTTTGTTTTTAGCAAAATCAACCAGGATAGGAGCTGCAACAAAGATAGAGGAGTAAGTACCTGTAACAACACCAATCAACATCGCAAAGGCAAAGCCTCTTGTTACCTCACCACCAAAGATGAAGAGGATGAGCAATGTTAAGAATACGGTGAGTGATGTCATGATGGTACGGGCCAATGTATCATTAATGGCTTTATTAAGGATAACTGATTTATCCTGGCCAAACATTTTTCTGCTGTATTCACGCACACGGTCAAATACAATAACGGTATCGTTCATGGAGAAACCTATCACCGTTAAGATAGCCGCAATAAAGTGCTGATCAATTTCAAGCGGGAATGGTACAATGTTCTTTAAGAAGGAGAACACAATCAATGTTACCAACACGTCATGCAGCAAGGCTACAATCGTACCCACTGAATATCTGTAATCACGGAAACGGATGAAGATGTACAAAGTGATGGCTAATAATCCTATGATCAAAGCATACAATGCGCCTTTCTTCAAGTCATCCGAAATGGTTGGCTGTACTGTTTGTGAACCTTTCTTATACACTTTATCAAACTGCTCATAGGTAGTACCTGCAGGCAGGAATTTATTCAACCCTTCGTACAATCTGTGTTTTACAACTGAATCAACCTGTAAGCCGGGTTGCTCAATCATATAATCAGTAGTAATGTTCAACTGTTTGGCGGTACCAACTGTTTTGATGATAGGGAACTTGCCAAATACTTTATTCAGTTCATCGGCAACTTCTTCATTCTTCATCTCCTGATCAAACTTCACTGTATAGCTTCGGCCACCACGGAATTCAACACCATAATCAAACCCGTTAATTACGGCACCAATCCCTCCCAATAATACCACCAATGAAATACCATAAGCAACTTTGCGGTATTCAATGAATTTGTAGGCAGCATGTTTAAAAATGCGGCGTGAAATCCCGGTAAAATATTCGAAGTGACGGTTTTTATTTGTCCAGAAATCAGTAATGAGTCTTGATACAAGAATACCGCAGAACAAACTCAAGAGAATACCAATGATCTGCGTAGTGGCAAATCCTTTTACAGGACCTAATCCAAAATACAACAGGATGATGGCAGTTAATAAAGTTGTTACGTGTGCATCTAATACAGGTGCTAGTGAACGCCTGTAACCTTCTTCAACAGCTAAAGGATAACTCTTGCCTTTGGTGAGTTCTTCCTTGATACGTTCAAAAATAATTACGTTGGTATCAACAGCCATACCAATGGTAAGTACCAACCCCGCAATACCTGCTGCAGTTAAAGTAGCGCCCCATGCACTGAGTACACCAACAGTAAATAATAAGTTGAGGATTAAAGCGATGTTGGCAACCCATCCACCGGTATTATAATATACCAGCATAAGGATGAAGATGACAATAAATGCAATAAGGAAAGATAAGCTACCACCTTTAATTGCTTCAGCACCTAAAGTAGGGCCAACTACCTGTTCCTGTACAATTTTAGCAGGAGCGGGGAGCTTACCAGTTCTTAAAATACTGGCCAGGTCATTTGCTTCCTGTATAGAAAAATTACCGCTGATTTGAGAGTTACCACCTGCAATAGGGCCGGTTGTTACACCAGGCGCAGAGTATATATAATTATCAAGAGCAATGGCAATAGCATACTTTTTATTGAAAGCAGCACCTGTCATTTCCTCCCAGATTTTAGCACCCTTTGAATTCATGGTCATGTTCACCAGAATTTCATTGTTGCGCTGGTTGAAATCCTGGTTGGCATCTGTAATATATTCACCGGTTAATTTTGGTCCATCGCTACCCGGTACAGTTTTAATGACATAAACTTCGAGTAAACTTTCACCTTTTTTATTTTTTCCTGTTGGTTTTGCGCCATATAAAAAACGCATGGTTGAAGGAATAGAAGCCTTAACAATATCCAGGTTTAAATATCTTGAAAAGGTAGCTGTATCTGAAATACGAATCAATCCAACAGTTGCAAGGCTGTAACCCTGTGCTGGACCTTCGGGCTGTTGTAATAAAAGTGATGTTACCGGCTGATCATTTGTAGCAGCGGGATTTGTTGAATCTGTTTTTGCAACGCTGCCTGAATCTTTTTTAGTTGTATCAGTAACAGCACCACTCAGGTATGCTTTTACTTTCTCATCCATTTGTGCTTTACTCTGCAACACTTCAGGATCATCGCTGCGGTATGTTTCCCAGAATTCAAGATTGGCAGTTGCCTGTAAGAATTTACGAACACGTTCAGGATCATCAACACCTGCTAATTCAACAGTAATGATTCCATTATTCTGATCGTAACTGATATTGGGTTGAGCAACACCAAACTGATCGATCCTTGCAGATAAACGATCATAAGTTCTTTTTACTGCATCTCTTGCTTCTATACGTATAGCATCAATAACGGCACTGTTGCCAGCATCGATCTTAATATTTTTATTCTTTCCTCCTGCAAATAATGCAGCCATTCTGCCGCCATTTGAAACTTCATTATACGCTTCTGCAAACAAGGTTACAAAATCGGCATCACTGGTTGCTTTCCTTTCAATTGCCTTATCTAATGCTTTGTTGAGAACAGGATCTTTCGGATTGTTACTCATGGAGCGGATCAATCCATCCAAACCTACTTCCAATGTAACGTTCATTCCACCCTGCAGATCTAAACCAAGGTTCAGTTCCCGTTCAATTGCTTTTTTATAAGTCAACTTGGGGTACAATACCGGAACATTGAGAAGTTCCTTTTCTTTTAAGCTGTCAACATAGCGACGGTAAGTTGCATTAAAAGCTGAATCTCTTGTTTCTTTAGACGCAGTGCCGAAATTATTTTTTACATATTTCTCTGCTCTTGCTTTTTGCTTGCTTTCAAAATTGTTGACAATCCATGTAAAACTCAATTGCCAAACGGAAATGAAGATGAGCATGATCGCAAAAAACCTAACCAAACCTTTCAGTGCCATAATAGAATATTAATTTGGGTTCTTTTTTAAGGACGGCAAAGATAGGGGTTTCGTTTTGAAAGAGAACAGCCGTCAAACGACTGTTTTCCACCGTTTAAGGCTTTCGGGAGTAAGTTTTTATATCTTATTTTTGGGCATGTTCAAAACGGTACAGATTTTTTGTTTTGCCCTGATCCTTTTCTCCCTTCTTCATGCCTGTAAAACTGTAAAACCTGTGGTTGCAACAGAAAATTTTCTTGAAAGCCTGATGGCTGCCAATCCTGCTCAGTTTGAACAGGTATTGAAAAACCGTGATTCCATGCGGGTACAGATCGTTTATACACGTATTGACAGGGACAGGAAGAACCGTCCGCATTTTACTGATTTCTACTTTAATGTGAAGAAAGAGCCCTATTTCTACCCGGCTTCTACCGTTAAATTGCCTGTTGCCCTTCTTGCGCTAGAAAAGCTAAACAAGCTGGGCATTCCCCGAAATACGACGATGATCACTGAAAAAAAATATGGGGGACAAACAGTAGTTTACAATGACCCCACTACGGTTGATGGCCGCCCAACAGTTGAGCATTATATAAAAAAAATATTAACGGTGAGTGATAATGACGCCAATAACCGTTTATATGAATTCCTCGGGCAGCAATACATTCATGATGAGCTGAACCGCAAAGGATATCCTGAAACACAGATCATCCGCAGGTTATCGATCTCCATGACTGAAGACCAGCATCGTACCACTAACCCCATCAGCTTTCGGGATACAGCTGGTAAGATCATTTTTGAGCAACCACAACTGACCAGCAGTTACCCATATCTTGTTCGCAACGATTGGATCGGAAATGGATTCATCAATGATGCAGATATGCTGGTGAATGAACCAATGGACTTTAGCCGCAAGAACCGTATTTATTTAACTGATCTGCACCAGGTATTAAGGAGTGTGATCTTTCCTGAAGCTGTTTCAAAAGAACAACGTTTCAATTTAACTGATGATGATTACAGCTTCATGTATCAATACATGAGCCAGTTGCCATCTGAAACAACTTATCCGGAATATGATAGCAAAGAGTTTTATGATGCCTATTGCAAGTTTTTAATGTTTGGTACACAAAAGCATAAAGCATTACCGAAGCATATCCGCAGTTTTAATAAACCAGGATGGTCGTATGGTTTTTTAACTGATGTGGCTTACATCGTTGATTTTGAAAAGAACATTGAGTTCATGCTCAGCGCTACCATTTATGCCAATGCAGATGGTATTCTGAATGACGACAAATATGATTATGATAAAATTGGCTTGCCCTTTCTTGAACAAATTGGACAAACGATTTATCATTACGAATT
>JANMOR010000424.1:0-2276 GCA_031369435.1 Chitinophagaceae bacterium | reverse complement strand
CACAATTTCTGAAAATAAAATCTTCACCTTCTTCTTTTGTACATTCAAAAAAAGATAATCTTTCATCGCCATAGTTTCGGAGACCTTCAGATTTTCGGCATTTCCCTCCATTGCTTTAGTGTAAACGGGCTGCGCTGTTCTTACTTTTGTAACGGCTGTTAAGAACCGTTCAAACTCAAATGGCTTCAACAGGTAATCGGTTACATTCAGATTAAATCCTTCTACTGCATATTGATGATAAGCAGTTGTAATGATCACCGCCGGCGGATGAGCAAGGGTTTTTAAAAAAGCCATGCCTTTTAATTTCGGTAAATGGATGTCTAAAAAAATAAGCTCGGTGGTATGATCTCGTAGCCAGTCTGTTGCAAGAATAGCATCTTTAAAGCTTCCCTGTAATTCAAGAAATGGCACTTGCGAAATATAATCAACCAATACTTTTGTAGCCAAGGGTTCATCTTCAACAATGATGCATTGAATGTTAGACATGGCTTGACAGGTTTATTTTTAAAGTTGTTGTAAATACAGCATCGCCCTGTTGAACAAACAGGTTATAATCTGTATATAGCAATTCTAATTGGCGCCGCAGGTTTGTCAAACCAATATTTTCTTTTACACTTTGTTCCCCCGGAGTAGTATCTGTAGAATTTTTTATGCTGAAGAGCAACTGCCGGTTATTGACTGAAAGGTGAATATCAACAAAGGGCTGGTTTCTTGTTTCGGAAACACCATGCTTGAAAGCATTTTCCACTAAAGGAATCAGCAAGAGGGGAGGAATGGCTTGTTTCATATCTTCCATGTTATGATTAAAGTTGATGCGTAATGAATCATCATAACGCAACTTCTCCAGGGCAATATAATCGCTGATGATCTTCAGTTCCTGTTCAATAGCAATATAGGCACCACCTGTTTCATACAACATGAATCGCAGAATTTTTGATAAACGTAAAATAGATTCGGGGGCCAGGTCGCTCTTATCCCTTGCCAATGAATAAATATTATTCAGTGTGTTGAATAAAAAATGCGGATTGGTTTGTGAGCGGAGATAATTCAATTCGGCCTGTTGTTTTTCAATTCGCAACTGTTGCGTGGCCTGTTTTAATTTGATATAATTATAAATATGCCGGATGATTCCAAAAAAGAAAATAGAAGCAGCACTATATCCCATAAAAAAACTTTCTCCGCTATATTCGGTTTTGAAAGAATTTAAATCAAAATAAATATGCAACTGAATGCCAATATTCCTCCAGGCATATAAGCCAAACGAATAGAACATTAAATGAATCCAGATCAGCAACAGCCCGATCAGAATTCTTTTGAAACTTAGTTTAATAAACGGGATGGTCAATTCAAAGAGTATATAGTTGAGCGGCACAAGAAAAAGGATCAGCCAAATATGATTCACTACTCTTTTGGGAAACGTTTCAGGCGTATCAATAAAACTACCAAGCATGTTTAGTAACAGAAACGCAACAGCAACCCATATATAAAACTTCAACTTTACCCTGTCAATTAAAATCTTCATGCCTGCTGTTTAAGGTTTAAAAATCGTCAAATCTTTTCAATTCTATTTTATTGTCTATAGAATGGGCTTTGCTGTAAGCCAATTACCGTAATAAATCAAGCAACGAAAATCGCAATCCTTTATCGTTCATTATCACTATTGCAAATTTACAGGCCTTGCAATTCCTGCCCTTGACATTCCTGTGTTGTTTATTTACCATAAACCGCTGTTTATAGACGGAGGCTTTCAACGTTTTCATTAATCAGCTATTCTTGTATAACAGTAATTAATTTATCGTCAAATGAAAAATTTAAGTAAAGAGCGTGTTCAACGTTTTGGTGTATTTAATATATTCAGTCGGGATTATGAACGTTATGAAGGTGTTCCAAAAATAAATATTTACCTGTTAAGGTTACTTTTCACGTTGATGTTTCTTTTTCTTACTTATGATTCATGGAGTACTATTCTTAACCACAAAGGGCCCTGGGATAATACGAGGGCCGCAGCCTGGTGTATGTGGGGCTCATACTCCTTTATATCTTTTATCGGAATTCTCCGTCCGCTTAAGATGTTGCCGATCGTATTGTTTGAGATTATCTATAAAATTACCGGGCTGTTGATTGTTGCCTATCCATTGTGGGTAAACGGGGAACTGATCGGTTCCCCTGCTGAGGGCATGACCAATGTGTTTGTGTGGGTTTTGTTTCCAATCGTTGCTATGCCATGGAGGTATTTTTTCAAGACATATATATTGGGTAAACGTACAGCATGATCA
>JANMOR010000383.1:0-4935 GCA_031369435.1 Chitinophagaceae bacterium | reverse complement strand
TCACAACTTTTACACTCGCCATATTTTTCCATCCTTCAATAAACATAGCACGAAGAGAATCTTTTGAAATTTTCTGATCGAAGTAATCAAAGCTCCACCAAACACTGTCAGCAAAAGGTGCTAAAGCCCCTTCAACATCACCTGTTTCGTAAGCCTTTAATGATTTGAGTACCAGCGCAACATTTTTCATGTCGCCACGATCCCAGTTGTCAGGTCCATGACCGCTTGGTAAATAAGCATAATCAATTTTTTCTTCGCTTGCGGCTGTAGTTTCTTTCGTTTCTTTTGATTCGGTACTGTTGTTACATCCAATAAAAAAGAGGGATGCACATACAATAAAAAACATTTTTTTCATGTTGAAATTGTTTTGATTTGATAAAAAAGTCAAATGCCTGTTAAGGGTAAGAAGGATAAGTCAAGAGGATATAGGTGGTGCGGAAGTAAACAGAAAGATAAAGTAATTAATTTGGAAAAAAGAAATGCAGGAGTAAGTTATCTCCAAAAAAAATCAAAACAAACTCAGCTGTTGCCTGTTCTCTGCTTTTCTTTTTACATCAGTTTTGTTTTGAGACGCAACCTGGTAAACGGCTGTTTCTTCAAAACGTGATGCAATCACAATTTCTGTGTTGCGGGCATGTTTGCTGAACAGTGCTTTCACCAACTCCGGGTTATTATTGTTTTTTGACAGATGTGATAAAATGAGATGACTCATGAAAGCAGGTCGGTGATTGTTGAAAAGTTCGAGTGCCTGTACATTGGATAAATGCCCCAGGCCATTAGTAATACGTTGTTTGAGATAATATGGGTATCCACCATTATTCAGCATTTCTTCATCATAATTCGATTCAAGGAAAACGGCATGGCATTGCTGAAAATGATGAATGAGCTGATCGCAGGCAATGCCCAGATCGGTAAACACACCCACTTTAACAGAAGCCGATGCAACAATAAAACTGTGGGGATCAGCTGCGTCATGTTTTTTTAGAAATGGGGTTACAGAAAGATCACCTATATGAATTGGTTTGTTTGCCAGGAAGCGAAAAATCAGATCTTTCTCCAGTTTTATTCTTGATTGTTTGTGCGTTGCTTCAGTAATGTAAACAGGCAACCTGTATTTTTTTGACAAGGTTACAATGCCACTGATATGATCTGTATGTTCATGCGAAATAAAAACTGCTTTTACTTTATCCATTGCCAAACCCAAACGCTTCATTCGTATCTCAGTTTCTCTGCAACTTATACCTGCATCAATTAATACCGCTTCATTATCGTTGCCGATATAATAGCAATTTCCATTGCTGCCTGAATTAAGTGAAGTAAAGTATAAAGACATAGTAAAAATGAATCAGCAATTTACAGTATCAGTGAGAGTGGAACAAAAAATTATAAGCAAAGGCAAAGCAATCCCTATTTAATCTTCGGTTTTTGATTCTTTCGGTTCCCGTTTGCTGCCTGCATATAATTCATATTCAAACAGCCTGCAATCAATGGTACTGTTGTAAAACTCAATACGCCGTTTGGCTTTTAATCCTATTTTTTTTGCCAGCTCCATGTTACCGGTAAATACATAACCAAAGTAACCCCTGCATTTCTGTTTCATAAAATCACCAATGCGGCTATAAGTTTCTTCCAGTTCTGATATAGTTCCTAACCGATCACCATACTCCGGGTTGATCATCATTATACCGGATGTTTCTTGCGGAACTTCTGTTAAAGCAAAATCACAAACATCAAACTCAATCAGCTTCTGTACACCTGCAGCAATGGCATTTTTATTTGCATTATCAATTGCTTTGGCATTATGGTCGGTTGCAATAATGCGGAGTTGAGGTATATCTATGATCTGTTTTTCCAACAAAGCATCTTCCATTGTGTAAATTGTTTCATCATAACCTTGTATATGCATGAATGCATAATTGGTTCTGAATAATCCAGGTCTTCGGTTGGTAGCAATCATGGCTGCTTCAATGGCCAGTGTGCCTGAACCGCACATTGGATTAATAAACGGTGAAACCCGATCCCAGCCAGTAGCATAAATGGTTGCAGCAGCTAATCCTTCCAGCATTGGTGCCAGTCCCGGAATTTTCCTGTAGCCATGTCTTGCCAATGAATCACCTGATGTATCAATAAAAATTTCAGCCTCTTCATTTTTCCAGAACAAATGAATGACTGTTCCGGTTAATTCAGATCCGGTTGTTGGTCTTGTTCCCCGTTTATCCCGCAGCCTGTCAACAATGGCATCCTTTACACGAAGGTTGGCAAACATACTGTTATTGATAGTTGGGTTGCTCACATTACTTGTAACTGAAAAGTAGCCTGGGTCTGGTAAAATATCTTCCCATGCATGATTCTTCAGTTTGTTATAAATATCATCCGCATCTGTTGCAGTAAATTGTTGCAGACTGTATAATACCTGGCTGGCACAACGAAGATTGAGATTGAGTTTAATGCAATCATTAACGGTGCCTGTGAGTTTTACACCCGTTATAAATGTTTCATCAATTGTAAAACCTAATTCCTGCACTTCTTTTTCAAGATAGGGAGCAATGCGTTTGTGACAGGTAATAATGATTGTTGAATTGGTTGCAAATAAATTCATAAAGAGACTAAAGGTAAATGCTTCAGCAGAGTAAAAAGAAAAAATGTATAATCAGGCATGATGATGCCCGTTCAGGAAGATGTTTTCTTACACTTCAAAATACAAATGATAATGCATGCTGCAACTGGGATTGAAAGCAGCGTTGCAAAACGGACATTGATTATCTGAATTAAAATATTCATTGATCGTTAGTTCATGTTTGCATTGTCCGCAAAGGATGGCTTTGGTATTCCATTCCTCTTTTTCCCATCTGGCTGCTTCATGACCTGCTTCTTCTTCATGACATTCATAACAGGGGTAGTATGTATTACAGCATTTGAAACGTATGGCAATAATGTCAAGTATTGAATGATAATGTGTGCAGCGGGTATGTTCATCAATCAGCTTTCCCTTTACTTCTATTTCTGGATTTTGGTGAGGCATAAAGAATTGATAGGATGAAATTATTTTTGTTTGATTGACTGTATAATCAACCGGGCATGTTCTCTTGAATTTTCAATGAACAAGCGATGTGTATTCATTCCGCCGCAAATAACTCCGGCGAGATAAATGTGTTCTACATTGGTTTCATGTGTTTGGTCATTATACATTGGCTTTCTTATTTCATCATCAGTTAATTCAATACCGATACTGCTTAAGAATTTAAGATTGGGTTGATAACCGGTAGCAGCAATTACCCAGTCATTTTCCAGTGTTAAGATTCCTTCAGGAGTTTGTACAAGTACTTCATGTTCTTTTATTTCATGAATCGTTGATTCAAAATAAACTTTGATGGATCCTTCACTGATGCGGTTCACAATGTCGGGCCGCACCCAATATTTTACACGTTCTCCAATTTCTTTTTCACGTATCACCATCGTTACAGTTGCACCTTTGCGCCATGTTTCCAATGCAGCATCAACGGCAGAGTTATTAGCGCCAACAATCACCACATCCTGAAACGCATAAAAATGTGGATCTTTATAATAGTGTGTTACTTTAGGTAAATCTTCTCCTTTTACATTTAGCAAATAAGGAATATCATAAAAGCCCGATGCAATGATGATGGATTGAGTCGTGTATTGATTCTTTGATGTGTTGATCGTAAAACCGCCTGCAGTTTTTTGAAGCTGCATCACTTCTTCAAACAAATGAATATGCAGTTTATATGTATCGGTTACTCTCCGGTAATACTCTAATGCCTCTGCCCTTGTTGGTTTGGGGTTGTTGCTTACAAAAGGAACATCACCAATTTCTAACCGCTCAGAGGTAGAAAAAAAAGTCATGTTGGCAGGGTAGTGGTACAGCGAATTCACCAAACAACCTTTTTCAAGTATGAGATAGTTAATGCCGGCTTTTTGTGCTTCAATGCCACAAGCCAGACCTATGGGGCCGCCGCCAATAATGATGATGGGATAATTCGTTGTTTCCATTCATGTAAAGATACAGGAAGACGAAACCGGAAAATTTTTAGTGCTGAGCAGTTTTTATTTTGCTACGGCAATTTTTACTTTTTTATTTTTTATTTTCTCTTCTTTTATTTTCTGCAGTGTATTACTCACCTTTATTTTCTTAACGGCTACAAAAGAGAAAAAATCTTTTACTTCAATTAAGCCGATATCTTCTTTTTTTAATTCACCCTTTTGAGAAAGAAACCCTACAATGTCAATTTTATTTACTTTGTCTTTTTTACCTGCAGCAATAAACAATGTACTCCATTTTGGTTTTTCCGGGATCACAATTTCTTCCGGTAGTTCTATTTGCTCAGCATCTGCAGGGATATAAGCCGGTTTTTTTTCATCCGGTCCAATAATAACAATCGCTGTTCCACTTGCTTCCATTCTGGCCGTTCTTCCGTTCCGGTGTGTGAACATGTCTTCGGTATGCGGCAAATGATAATGAATGATGTAACGGATATGTGCAATATCCAAACCTCTTGCTGCAAGATCAGTTGTTACTAAAATATTAGAAGTGCCGTTTCTGAATTTACATAATGCCGCATCCCTTTCCTGTTGTTCCATGGCGCCATGATAAAAAACATTGAGGATGTCTTTTTCTTTTAACAGTGCACTGGTACGTTCAACCGATTCACGGTGATTACAAAAAATAATGGTGGAGCGGTTGCCCAACATGCAAACCAAACGAAACAATGTTTCCAGTTTATCTTTATCCGGACTTGCCAGTGTTTTAATAGCAAGACCTGTATCTGAGTCTTCTTTACCCGATAAAAAATCAAGTTTACTTGGTTCCTGCAAACCAACAAACGCAGGAATGTCTTCCATCTCTGTTGCGGATGTTAAGATTCGTTTCTTTAATGCGGGTAACGAACCAATAATAAACGACATCTCTTCCTGAAA
>JANMOR010000360.1:0-13028 GCA_031369435.1 Chitinophagaceae bacterium | reverse complement strand
GGCCGTGCGGCCATTGACTCGCTCGGAAATGTTAGTTTTTCTTCTCAACCGATCACGATCAGGAATGCATCCCGTTCCAATTTTAGTTTCGCAAACAAATGCTTTGGCGATACTACTGTTTTTACTGATCTCAGCACAGTGTCGAATGAGATTTCATTGACACGGATCGAAATTCTGTAGGGTATGTTTTTTTGTTCAGGTTTCCATTTCAACACAACTGCGGTTGTAAAAAGAAAACTGCTGTCGTGTGGAGACAGCATAGCACTTTTACCCCTGTACACGACTGCAGCTACTTTTTGTTTTCCATCATTTGAATCATCATTCATAAATTTTTCAAATACATAAGAAAAGAAACCGGCAGATACCCCATTTGATTTTGTAGTGCTGAATAATTTTTTGATCTGAAGAAATGTATAAGTGCCGGGTTTACTGAGGAGCATTGATTTGCCATCATTTTGGATCAGCATTACATCGGCCAGCTCTGAAATGATAATGCTGTGATTTTCGGTCAAAAACATTCCCCTTTTTGCTTTTTCTTTTATTCCTTTCTGTTGCAGATGCACCTCTTTGTTTACATGATATAAAAGATATTTCAAATCAGCAGCATTGCTTTTTAATGAAAAAAGTAAGGGAAGAAATAAGATGGTAAGTGATTTAATCATTGTCGTTTTTACTAAGAAATGCTGAACGAAAGCGGATCTTTAATTTATAATGCATAAATTTTAAAAAGGCTTCGTATAAATTGATGAAAGTTGGCAGTAATACCAGGCAGGCACTTAATAAACCCGGATCAAACCGAACGTTAAGATATCGGTAAGTGAGGATACTGACGAAAACAATAACGATGCCCCCTATCAATTGAACTAATGTGCCTGCAGAGTTAAACCAAAGATCGCCTTTAAAAAACAAACCACACATCAATGGTAAGATGAGCCAGATAATAATAAATGAAAGCAGATACACCCCCCATGGTGGAACAACTTTGATGTAATCATTACCAATAACCATCTTTAAAATATTTGCATGGATCACCAGCCCGTACATATCAGGAAAACTACGTCCGGATAAATGGCTGTTAAGCGGAGTAAATAATTTGTCTTCGTCCTGTCGGTTGCCTGCATTTACTTTTGGCATACCCAGATAACCCAGCAGCACAATGTTGTTATGTAAAACAGTAGCATCAAAATCCGGGTCCATTACCTCTTCAAAATTATAATAAGTGAAATTGTTGAGGTTTCCCGAATAATGAATTTCAGTTTTCTTGTTTTTGCGGGTTAATAGCTTTTTGTATATAGTGCTGTCGTACTGTTTAATAATAGCGCTTGTAAAAGCTTCGTTATTATTATAAAAGGCGTGGTAATCACGGATGGTGGAGTATTCAACATTCTTACCAACCATATTTACATACCCATCTTTTTGGTTTGTGAAAAAGGTATCAGTATATACTGTTTCGTTTTCATTTTCAAAATTTGCATCGTAGCCAAATACATAATTATTATACGTACTCAATTCTTTTCTCAGCAAACTATCCTGCTGGTTGATGCGTTGTTTAAATATAATATCGAGTGCTACAGTTTTTGGTTTTCCCTGTTGTACCCGTTGTAACAGGTAAGCAATTTGTGTGCGGTCCTTATCCTCAATATTAATCAGTACAATAGGTCCTTTATAAATGGTGTCCCTGTTTTTCACTTTCGTATAGTACAGATCAGTTAGAGCGAAATCTTTAAACGCTTCAGTGAAGGGGTCAAAAACAGAAATGTTCAGAAAAATAACAGATAGCAGTGATAAGCAACCAAAAATAAAGAGGTTGAGAAAAAAGTATTCAATAAAAAATCTCTTTAAAAACTTCATACAACAGGCTGTAGTGTATCAGAAAAAAAGAAGGGTATAAACGTTGATGTTTATACCCTTACTGTTCAGTTGGTTGAATTAACGCTTAAGATTCAATGTAAATGTGCGGCTGTCGTTACAATAGCTGCTGTTGCTCCAATACAAAGATTTGTCAGTTGTTTCAGCATACCATTTTGTCCAGTTACCGGGTACCCATACGTCAATACGTACTGAGGTAGCGTATGGCGAAAGACGACCTTGATAAATACCTTCTACCCAAATGTCAACATAATGACCAGTGTAGTTGTCGAAATAAGCGTAACAATAGCCACGTGTTTTCTTTTGACGAACGCCACCATCAGGACCGGGCATGTCTTTCTTGTCAGTTACAGGTTGAGCTACAACTGCAACTTTCTTGCGTTGTGTTTGCGCTTTGGCAGTGTTAGAGAAAGCCAGTGATAAGCCAACCACTGCAATAAGGAGAAATAAAACCTTTTTCATTGTGTTTGTTTTTTAACGGTTTGTGAATAAAGATTAGAAAAATTTTTGGTTATACAATTAATAAATTATTGTTTTTTTGGAACGATTTGATAGTTGATATAAAAAGTATTCATCACATCCATTTCAACGCTTCCATCATCACCTGATCCACGGTTAGCCGTACTTTTATTACGATCTGTCTTTTTCAAAAACGGTCTGAAGTCAAGCGGCTCTCTGCTGGTAATTACAAGGATCCTGTTTTCACCATAAGGTGGCCCGATAGTAAAAGTTTTTGGATTGCGTAATGTTTTATCGGGTTCTATAAAATTACCTTTTGAGTTTTCATTGATACGGTAACCGGGTAATAAACTGTTCACTAGTCCATCGGGTTGAATTTCAAGCAGGGTATAATAACATCTTTCCTGCCCGCTGTTGGTGAATTCAATATTGTAGTTTTCACCAACCGCCATCACAATATTGCCGTTTTTATCTTTGATGGATGTTTGTGGCAGTTCCTGCGTTTCAACAATTGCACCCCGTTCATTTCTCTTCAAAATTTTAACCGGAATAATTTTAAATGTAACCCTGATGTTTGTATCAACTTTATGCAGGTTCAAAAAATACTTCGACCATGCAAAATGCCTCAGCCTGTATTGAACTGTATCTGCAAACCAGGTGTCTTCCATGTTTACATTGAGTTTCAAAAACTCCTGTTCCTTTGATTTGAATACAAGGAAATTTCCTTCGGCTGTATTTTGCTGTTCAACTATTAAATCTTCTTCGTTATTAACCGTCTTTGTTTCTTTCAGCGTAAGTAAAACCTGTTGCAATTTTGTTTGCAAAGCTTTGTCCATTGGTTTCAAAAGAATGTTGACCTGCAGGTTGCCAAAATTGATATCATCTAAAAATACCCATGATTGATTCATTTGATCTTCACTCAACTTTTCATTCAACACAACCTTTGAAGTAAAGTCGCCGGCTTTGATGATCTTACCCGTTGCAATGGGTTTTACTCCGGCAGTATCCCTGGTATCAGCAGGAAATAATTTTACAGTAGTTCCTTCAAAAATGCTGTAAACAGTCCCAACATTAATAGTGAGGGTATCTTTGCTAACATCGCTTGCCGTATAATAATCGAGTTTGGTCAGCATTTTTCCACCAAAAATTTCTTTATCCATTTCACCTTCAGCTTCGGGGTGTTGTGCCAATCCCATTTTTGTCATTTCACGACGGATATTGTCAAATACAGCCTGGTAAGACATTTGTTTATTGGCAGTATTCAGTGTTTTGAAAAAGGCCATTGATAAACTGCCATATTGAATGCCATCTTTTTCAAATTGTGAATTTAATTCAGAAGAAGAGGATGCGAAAAATGAAATCATTTTTGCCATACCCGGTTTGCGATCGCCCAAACCAAATAAAGCATCATTTACCTTAGTGATCTTTCCTGCTGTTTTTTGCTGGGCAACTTTCTGAGGATAATTTTTTGGTTCATATTTAGTAGGAGTGCCACGAATATTTTTAGTTCCGCTACGTGTTGATGAACCTGAGTGGCAGGCATCAACCAATACAATCAACTCACCATTATCTTTTAGTTTTAAACGCAGTTCCTGCAACTTCAAACCAAAATCATCGTCCCGTAAATGTTTCTCGGTTCCTTCCTGGAAAGTTTCAGGTGCATCATAAGTTACCAAAGCTTCATCATATCCATCTGCTTCGTCATTATTATTGTCATAGATCTGCTGGCCGTGGCCACTGAAATGAAAAACACAGATATCTCCTTCAACAGCTTTATTAATAAGATAGGTTTGAATGGCATTTAAAATACCATCTTTTGTTGCTTCCTTATCCTGAATAATTTTAATATTCTCCTCTTTAAATCCTTGTTTCTTCAGCGCTTCCTTAATAAGAGGCACATCGTTGCCCGATGCCAGGTCGTTCCAGTTGGTACCTGGTTTATAATGGGAAATTGCAACGATCAACGCCAGTTTATTGGGTTCTTTCTGTGCAAAAACCGGAAGGCCGGCAATCAGTAGAAAAAGAAAGAAAAAGATTCGCATGTTTGGTTTGGAAGGGGAAGATAGTGTTTTCTCCCTTTGCATGACAATATTACTGAAGTGCAAAAGTATTTTCTATACCCACTCTACGGTATTTTAAAAGTTCACATACTTCCTTGCCATAAATGATTCAATCTCTTTACTTTTAATGCCATGTGGATGATCATTCTTTTCTGGATTTTAGCTGCTGTGATTTTTTTCACATACGCCGGCTATCCAATCCTTTTATACCTCTTATCATTCATTAAAAAAAAGAAATCAACTGTAATTACCGGTGATTTGCCATCTGTTACCATTGTGATAGCAGCATATAATGAAGAAGTGATGATGGAAAAAAAGTTGATGAATACTTTTGCCCAGGAGTATCCTGTTCACCTGTTACAGGTTATTGTAATTGCAGATGGATCAACAGATGCAACTGCAGCCATTGCATCTACCTTCAGCAATGTACTGGTATTGTATGAACCGCAACGAAAAGGAAAAGCAGCAGCTATTAACCGTGCCATTGCTTTTGCAGGTAATGAAATTGTAGTACTCACCGATGCTAATAGTTTTTTACAACAGGGTGCATTAAAAGAATTAATAAAACCTTTTGCTGATGCGGAAGTAGGTGCAGTAGCCGGTGAAAAAAAAGTAGTTGACCTGCCGGGTGTGGCAGCTTCAGGCGAAGGTATTTACTGGAAATATGAATCATGGCTCAAACAACAGGAAACAGTTTTTTATACTGTTGTTGGGGCAGCGGGTGAGTTATTTGCTTTACGTAAAAAATATTTTATATCCATTCCTGAACATACCATCACGGATGATTTTTTTCTTTCTTTATCGGTGAACCTGCAACAAAAAAAATGTATGTATGCAAAACAGGCAGTGAGTATTGAAGCGGCTTCTTTATCACTTTCAGATGAATGGAAAAGGAAAGTAAGAATTGCAGCAGGAGGTATTCAATCATTGTTCTTAGTGTCGGCTGCACTTAATCCTGCCCGGTACCCGAAGCTGGCGTTTCAGTTTTTTTCGCACCGTGTTTTGCGGTGGTTGTTTTGTGCACCTGCTATGATCATTTTATTTTTTATGAATTGGATGATAATTGAAAAGGATGCAGCTGTTCTTTATGAATTGTTGTTTGCAATGCAGCTGATATTTTATGGATCTGGTTTTATTGGCTGGCTCATGGCCATCAACAGAAAAACATTCTTTATGTTCAGCATACCATTTTATATTGTGTTCATGCATGCAGCTATGCTGGCAGGAATTGTCCGTTTTGCAAACGGCAAACAATCGGTTCTTTGGGAAAAAGCAAAACGTTGATTTTTTCCCGGCAGTTTCATCCTTAAATTCACCACATAATTTTTTCTATCAATCCATCCTCTTCCATATTAAGCAGCCCCATCGAATACCTCAAAGGTGTTGGTCCTTTGCGTGGTGATCTGTTGAAAAAAGAATTGAGCATTTTTACATTCAATGATCTGCTGGAACATTTTCCGTATCGTCATCTGGATAAAACAAAAGTTACATCCATCAACCAGGTAACCATTCAAATGGACTATGTACAGGTGGCCGGCCGGTTAACTGATTTTGAAATACTGGGCGAACGCAAAGGAAAACGTTTGGTGGCTCATATTAAAGATGGAACAGGAACAATGGAACTAACATGGTTCCAGGGAATTCATTGGGTTGAAAAAATGTTGGTAATCGGCGAAGAGTTCCTGGTGTTTGGAAAGCTTGGTTTCTTTATGGGTAAGCCGCAGATCGTTCATCCCGAACTGGAAATACGAACCCAGCAAAATGCAGATGGTAAACAATTACTGGAACCCATCTACCCAACTACAGAAAAATTAAAAACAAAAGGATTAAACGGCAGAAGCATTGCAAAATTAACTGCAGTGTTGTTACCACAAATTCATCCTAAAGATTTACCGGAGAATTTACCTGATGCAATTATTTCAGCCAATCAATTTCCATCCAGATATGATGCATACAGAAACATTCACTTCCCCGCAGATAACGAACAATATGAAGCAGCACTGCAAAGGTTAAAGTTTGAAGAGTTGTTCTTTGCTCAATTAAGGATGGCCATGATCAAAAGCAACCGTCATCGTTTTTCAAAAGGAGTGGTATTTGATAAAGTAGGCGCCTTGTTCAATGATTTCTATAACCATCATCTCCCCTTTGAATTAACAGGTGCTCAAAAAAGGGTGTTGAAGGAGATCAGGACTGATACAGCCCGTGGCCACCAAATGAATCGGTTGTTGCAGGGAGATGTAGGCAGCGGAAAAACGATTGTAGCCCTCTTAACCATGTTACTGGCAGCAGATAATGATTACCAGAGTTGTTTAATGGCACCCACCGAAATTTTAGCACAGCAGCATTTCAACAGCATTTCCATTTTGCTGAAAGAAATGAAGATCGACATCAAACTGCTCACAGGCTCTACCAAAAAAGCCGAGCGGCAAAGGATATTGAGTGCTTTACAATCTGGCGAAGTGCAAATGATCGTAGGTACTCATGCATTAATTGAAGAAGTGGTACAGTTTAAAAATCTCGGTCTGGCTATTGTTGATGAGCAGCATCGGTTTGGAGTGGCACAGAGGGCGGAATTGAAGTTGAAGAATACAATTCCACCTCATATATTGGTGATGACGGCAACGCCAATACCAAGAACAATGGCCATGACAGCATATGGCGATCTTGATTACAGCGTAATGGATGAATTGCCACCCGGCCGCAAACCCATTACCACTGTTCACCGTAACGAATCAGCAAGGCCTGCCGTAATGGATTTTGTAAAACAGGAAATTGCAAAAGGACGACAGGCTTATTTTATATATCCATTAATTGAAGAGAGTTCAAAACTTGATTTTGAAAACCTCATGAAAGGATATGAAGAAGTAAAAGCTTTTTTTCCTGAACCTAAATATTATATTAGTATGGTGCATGGAAAACAAAAAGCCGAAGTAAAAGAAAACAACATGATGCGGTTCAAAAAAAATGATACGCAAATTATGGTTTCAACAACCGTTATTGAAGTAGGGGTTGATGTGCCCAATGCAAGTGTTATGATTATGGAAAGCGCAGAGCGGTTTGGTTTATCACAGTTGCACCAATTGCGAGGAAGAGTGGGTCGTGGAAGTGAGCAGAGCTTTTGCATACTTTTAACAGGCAGTAAATTATCAAATGATGCACGTGAAAGAGTAAAGATCATGTGTGCTACCAATGATGGTTTTTTAATAGCAGAAAAAGATCTTGAACTTCGTGGCCCGGGCGACATTGAAGGAACCAAACAGAGTGGTGTCATGGATTTTAAGCTGGCCAGCATTGTTAAGGATAAAGAACTGCTGGAGCTGGCAAAAACAATCAGCGATGAATTGTTAAATGAAGATCCCGATCTGTCTTCGGCAAAAAATTTGCTGTTAAAAAACTTTCTGCTTTCGAAAAGGGGAAAAACAGAGTGGAGCAGGGTAGCCTGAGGAAATAACCCATCTTATTTTCCGTTTAAATTGAGTACATTCAAAGTCCTTTAGCATTGGAAAAAATTTACATGATAGTATTCCGACTCCTGACCGCTCTATGTTTGTTTTTAACAGCACCTCTTATTTCTAAGTCGCAGCTTTATTTTGTAGAAAACAAAGGCCAATGGGATAAACAGGTGATGTTTAAAACCGAGGCCGGTAACAGCGCTTTCTTTTTAGGCAAAGATGGTTATACCATTCTCATGAATCATCCTGAAGATTATCTGCGACTGGCAGAATATAATCATGGACATGGATTTGATTCAGCAACAAGTAAAACAGTTGTTCCTAACAGACCCGATAAAATGCGGGCCCATGCTTTTAAAGTAAAATTTCTGGGTGCCAACTTCAACAGTATCCCTGTAATGGAGAAACCAATGCCTGGCCATGAAAATTATTTCATCGGTAACGATCAATCTAAATGGGCTGGCGATTGTAAACTTTACCAGGCCATTACTTATAAGAATGTATATCCCAATGTGGATGTTCGATATTATGTGCAGGGCGATCAGTTAAAATATGATGTAATTGTTTATCCCGGTGCGGATGTCTCGAAAATACAAATGCAATATACCGGTGCCGATCAACTCAGCATCCGAAACAATGAGCTGGTTGTTGCTACTTCGGTTGGTGAGGCCCGTGAGTTAAAGCCTTATACTTACCAGTTTGCCGGCGGTAAAAGAGAAACCATCAATTGCAAATACAAACTTAATGGTAACATCGTAAGTTTTGATGTAAAGAATTATGATAAAACAACAACGTTGATCATTGATCCAACATTGGTGTTTTCATCTTACAGCAGAAGCACAGCCGATAACTGGGGCTTTACTGCAACACCAGGTGCCGATGGAAGTTTTTTTGGCGGCGGTATTGCACAGCCCAATGGTTTTCCTACAAGCACAGGAGCTATACAAGGCACAGGTCAGGGCCCTGCTAATGCCAACTCTCCTCCCGATATTGTTATTATTCGTTTGTCGCCCGATGGTCGTACAAGAATGTATGCTACTTATCTTGGAGGAACAGGGCTGGATCAACCACATAGTTTAATTGCAGATGCTGCAGGTAATCTAGTTATTGCAGGAAGAACAAATTCCGGCAGTACTTTTCCTACTACAGCTCCTAATGCGGGAACAAGTGCCGGCTATGATATTTTTGTAACAAAGATCAACTCAACCGGTACAGCTATCATTGGTTCAATTAAAATTTGCGGCTCTGGTGATGATGGTGTAAATATTACTTCAACAAGATCGGGTGTTAATTCTTTGCAACGCAGTTATGGTGATGATGGCAGAAGTGAAGTGATCCTTGATGGAGCAAATAATATTTTACTTGCATCCTCTACACGATCAAATAATTTTTTTACATTAAATGGATTTCAGAATAATCTCGGTGGGCAGCAGGATGCTGTTATAATAAAACTAAATCCAAATGCAAACGGAGTAATCTGGAGTACATATATGGGAGGCGGTGGCGATGATGCCGGTTTTGTATTGTCAGTAAATCCATTAAGCCGTCAAAATATTTATGTAGGAGGTGGAACCGGTAGTAACGATTTCCCGGGCACTGCAGCCGGAGTAATTCAACAAACATATAGTGGAGGAGTTGCAGATGGTTACCTGGCGAATATTTCAGATAATGGCAATTCGGTTAGTATGGTTCGCAGTACTTATCTTGGAACAGGCAATGTAGATATCGTATTTGGAGTGCAGTTTGACAATCTTGGATTTCCTTATGTAATGGGTACAACCACCGGTAACTGGCCGGTTGTAAATGCAGCTTACTCTGTTCCCAATTCAAGGCAGTTTATTGCAAAGCTCAGGCCCGCACTAAATGCCTTTGTTTATACAACTACTTTTGGTACAGCTGGGGCATTAAGTCCAAATATTTCTCCTACAGCTTTTCTTGTTGATAATTGTGAAAATGTATATGTATCAGGCTGGGGTGGTGGCGCCAATTCTTTTGGAAGCGGGTATCCTACAGCAGGTACAAATGGTCTTCCTGTAACTGCAGATGCATTTCAACGGAATACAGATGGAAGCGATTTTTACTTTTTTGTATTACAGAAAAATGCAGCCTCACAACTCTATGGAAGTTTCTTTGGTCAATTAGGAGGATTTGGAGGATGGGACCATGTTGATGGCGGCACCAGTCGTTTTGATGCAAGCGGTGTTATTTACCAGGCTGTTTGTGCCAATTGCAAAGCAGTTAACAGCGGCACGCCATTAGTTGCTCCTTTTCCAATTTCTGCAGGTGTGTATGGTAATGTAAATCCATCTACAGGCAGCGGGTGTAATCTTGGTATGGTGAAACTCCGGTTTAATTTATCTGGTGTTGATGTTGCCCTCAGAGCAGTGGGAGCAAAACAATTAAATTTCTGTTTACCTGCTACTGTTCAGTTCACCGATACCATTCGGCAGGCAAAACAATATATCTGGATCTGGGGCGATGGAACACGCAATGATACAACAACAATAAATCCTTTTTCGCATACGTATACTTCTACTGGATTTTTTGATGTAAAGATCATTGGTATCGACAGCAACTCCTGCAACGTAAAAGATTCTGCAACCATGCGTATTCGTGTAACAACCGATTCTGTTGATGTAGGTTTTAATTTTGCACGCCGTGGTTGTAACAGTCTTACATTCGATTTTACCAATACAAGCAATATACTTACATCATCCAGACCTTTTGGTCCAAAATCATTTATGTGGGTTTGGGGCGATGGCAGTAAGAACGATACCATTCCGGGTTTTGCTCCACCTGTTGCACATACTTTTCCCAGCATCGGATCCTACAATGTTCGTTTGGTATTGATTGATACGAATTATTGTAACCAGGGGGATTCTTCTGGCTATGTCAACTTCCAGGTAATTGACAGAATCAGGGCAGGGTTTAGTATAAACAGTGTATGTATTCCCGATACCATCAGTATAATAGATACTTCAGTTGGTGCACTCACTTATTTGTGGGTGAGCAGCGATGGTCAAACTTCAACCAATCCTGTTCCCAACTTTATCTATACAATATCCGGCACTTATACAATTAAACAATACATCTATAATGCCAACAGTTGTAACCTGGTTGATTCAACGCAACGAACATTCCAGGCCGTAGCACCACCAACAGCAGGATTCTTCTATAATCCCAATCCTTCACAGGAAAATACACCAACACGTTTTACCAGCACAGCTTCGCCTGATGTAATAAGATGGTTGTGGGATTTTGGTGATGGTACAACTTCAACACAAAGAGATCCCTTGCATCAATATCTTACTCCGGCAATCAACCTGGTATGTCAAACTGTATTCAATGCAGCTGGTTGTGTGGACTCTGTTTGTATTCCGGTTGAGTCCATTATTAATATCGTCAATGATTTGCCAAGTGCCTTTACACCGAATGGTGATGGTGTGAATGATCAGTTCATGGTGCGAGGATTTGGTATTGTAAAAATGACCTTACGTGTATTTAACCGCCAGGGGTTGATGGTGTTTGAAAGCCGGAGCCAGAATCTTGGCTGGAATGGGACTTATAAAGGTATTCCTCAGCCAATGGATGCCTATGCATGGACATTAGATGTTGAATATTTTAACGGTGAAAAGCAACGAAAGAAAGGCGATGTAACGTTGATAAGATGATGCGTGATGAGATAAAGAGAACCTAACTGCATGAATCATTGTTATAAATAAAGATCATGAACAGAAGTAAAATTTTACAGGTTGGTACGGTGCTGTTGTTAATGCAGGTTTCTCTATTTGCCCAGGATTTGCATTTTTCACAGTTCATGAATTCACCACTTACAACCAATCCTGCCAATACGGGATTTATTCCCGAAGCTGATTACAGGATCGGTGGTAATTTCAGGCAACAGTGGACATCCATTCCTGTTCCTTATAAAACTGCAAGTGTATGGGGCGATATACAATTACTCCGTAACAGTATTGAAAATGGATGGGTAGGTGTTGGGGCATTGTTGTTAAATGATGTTGCGGGAAGAGGAAATCTTCGTTCCAATAAAGTATATGGTTCGGTGGCTTATCACCAGATGATTGGTTTGAGCAGTTTAATTTCAGCCGGCTTCAATGCAGGATATGCCAGCAAGCGTATTGATGTCACCAAGTTTACATTCGATAATCAATGGAATGGAAAGTTCTTTGATTCAAAAGGTCCCAATGGCGAATCTTTATTAACCAATCCCAGTAGTTCCTATTTTGATTTGCAGGTAGGGATTAACTATGCTTATTTCCCAACAGAGAATACATATTTTAATGCAGGAGCATCGGTGCATCATATCAACCAACCCAAGGAAACCTTCTTTACGAATGGTACCAATGAAGTACCCCGCCGTTACATCGGATTTTTAAACGGCAGCTTTAAAATGAATGACGACTGGATACTCAATCCTAATGCTTATTTCTCTACACAGGCAAAAGCCAATGAATTTGTATTAGGTGGTAATGCAGCTTATAATTTAATGGGCGATGGCAGCGTGGTAGTATTTGGCGGAGCTTATTACCGTTGGGGCGATGCAGCCGTGGCAATGGTTGGAGTGGAGATGAAAAACATCCGCTTCACATTTACTTACGATGCAACGGTGAGCAATTTATCAAAATATAATAATGCCAACGGTGCATATGAATTCTCTCTCATCAAGAATGGTTATTATAATGAATACTTTGGCGATAAGAGCCAACGGAAACAAAGTATGTGTCCCAGGTTTTAATCAAAGAGAATTATTACCGGGTTAAGTACATGTAAGCCGTTAATAAAAAAAAGTAATTTTGTTCAAAATACAATCTTATGAAATATCCATAAAAAAATTATCGAGCTAATTTATAATAACAGCGATGATAATTTTTGTGGATATACTATGTGGCCAAAATTAAAACAAAAAATAAACACATGAAAGCAGATAAAATAATGCGTCAGGAAGTTAAAAAGTATATTGATACTGCTGATGAAAAAGTTGTAAAAATGATGCATGCAATGCTTGAAGTTGATGCAGATAATGATTGGTGGAGTTCAATGCCCGATAATATAAGGGCAGATGTAGAAGCAGCACTTATAGAATCAGAAAAAGGGAAAGTAATCCCACACTCTGACATACAAAAGCAATACAAAAAATGGATTGCAAAATAAACTGGACAAACAATGC
>JANMOR010000339.1:0-1689 GCA_031369435.1 Chitinophagaceae bacterium | reverse complement strand
AGTGGTTTGTAATGCCAGCGAAGCAACCGTTTTGTAAGCATTGGTCAAGCCGGGCACACCAAGCAATGTTCCTCCAAAATAACGCACAACAACAATCAACACATTGGTTAACTCTTTACTGTCTATCTGTCCAAGGATGGGTCTGCCTGCACTGCCGGATGGTTCTCCATCATCACTTACACGAAATATATTTCCATCTACACCTAAGCGATAAGCAAAGCAATGATGTACTGCTTTGTGATGTTCTTCTTTTAAAAGTTTCAATTTTTCTTTAAACTCTGCAACAGATGATAACGGGTAAGCGTAGGCCAGGAAACGACTTCCCCTGTCTTTAAATTCAGCAACAACCGGTTGAGCAATGGTATAATAAAATTCGTCGTTCATGTTTTGTGAATAGTGAAAGGATCATTTAACCGAATGCAATTAACGCAATGGCAGCAATAGATAATAATATACCCAACCAGTTAAGCATTGATAGTTTTTCCCTGAATAATAAAAAAGCAGCAACAGTGCTGAATAAAACAATCCCCATATTATTGATAGGGATAATGGCTGAACTGTTCCCTGCATAATCTTTTAGCACTTTTAACAAACACCAGATAGAAAAATAATTCGGCACACCAATGATAATTCCGGCTGCAATGGCTCTTTTGTCAAACTTCATTTTTCCTGTGTTGAAAAGAAATAATAATGCAATTACTCCAAGCACAGCTGCCACTGCAAATGCAGTAATGAGGTAAGCATCCTGGTTGCTTTCACTTAAAAAACTGATCTCTACATATTTGATCATGGTATCGAGTAGGCCACTACCGGCAAATAAAATGATTGGCAGGAAAAAATAAAACGGCTTTGCTTTTTTACCGGAGGGTTCCATTGCATTGGCAGAAGGCCAGCAGGTAAGCACCACAGCTGCAAGTGCTATTACAATTCCAATTACTTTAAGTGCAGTTGATTCTTCGTTATAGAGATACACAGAAAAAATAAAAGGAACAACCAGTGACAATTTATTGGCGACTGATGCAACTGATACTCCCATTTTTTGTGCAGTAAAGGCAATCACATTAAACAACGATATAAAGATCGTACCCATTACCAGCGACCATTTGAACCAGCTTTCCTGAACGGTAGACTCATCAATCGGGAATGCCCCATTTACAAAGGAGCCGGTAACAACACAGGTGATATAATTAAATACAATTGCCTGGAACGTATTGATACCAAAACGTTCCAGCAGTTTAAAAGAAAGCGTAAGCCACGAAGAGAGAACAATACTGCCGATGAGAAATAACATGTCAGGGAAATAATTTGATAATTAGCTTTTGTTTTTTGGATTTTTATCTTACTGGTTCATAAAACTCAATCCTGTCTGTCATGAGTTGCATTTCACCTGTTTTTACTGCTTGTTTCAATTCCGGTGCTGCCAATCCATTTTCTATTTTCAATTTTACATTTTCAATTATTCGTACTTCATCCCACATGCCTTCATTAATAAAACTCTGTAACAGTTGAGCACCTCCTTCAACAATTACACTTTGAAGTTGGAGCTGATACAATGCATCAACAATTTGCTGAACCGTATTTCCATCCTTGCTGATCTTGTAATACTGAATATTTCCTTCTTCTGCATTTTTGATCCTATTAAAAAAAATCGTCTTTGCAGCATCATTAAATAATTGCAGCGTGGCTGGT
>JANMOR010000334.1:0-2780 GCA_031369435.1 Chitinophagaceae bacterium | reverse complement strand
CTGGAGTAACGATGAAGTGCTTTCTGTTTATAATGGCGACAGCACCACTTTGCAATGGAACATTATTTCTGAACCGTTGAATTATTCTTATCATTTTGAAACAGGCGATAAAGATTGGGAACACCATGGTTATGGCGGCATTTGGGGTGGCAGTCATTTATCAGCTCATCATAATTTATTTGCCCACTGTAGTAACCGTAATCCACGATTCAACGGAACAAGACAAAATGTTCCTGAGTTGGTTGATTATTGCAACAATGTAATTTACAACTGGGGCGGCAATAATATTTATGCAGGGGAAGGCGGTAATTATAATATCATCAACAATTATTTTAAATACGGCCCTTCAACCAATAAAAATGTACGGTTCAGAATTGTGAACCCCGGTAAAACAGAAACCATTCCGTTTGGCAAATGGTATGTGGATGGTAATTATGTAGATGAAGCAAATGATGTTTCAAAAAACAACTGGCTGGGCATTCATATGGGCAATGGCGGAACAGAAGAAGATAAAAAAACTGCCGTCATCAACAACCCGCATGCAACTGATCCTATGCCGTTACAATCTTCAACAGCAGCATTTGAATCAGTGATGAATCATGCAGGCGCCAGTTTCAGAAGAGATACATTAGATCAACGGATCATCAGCAATGTAAAAAACAGAACAGGAACGATCATTGATGTACAGGGTGGGTATCCGCATCATTCCCCTTTTGAATTGACAGTGAATGCATGGCCTTTTTTGAAATCAACTGCTACACCTGTTGATACCGATCAGGATGGGATGCCTGATGCATGGGAATCAACAAATGGTTTAGATCCAAAAAATCCTATTGATGCTTCAATGAACAAGTTGGATAAACATTACAGCAATATTGAAGTGTATATAAACAGTTTGGTTAAATGATGATAAATGTTTGACTCCGACCGAAGCGTTGGAGGTGAGGTGAAATAGAATGAAAAAAAAATTAATACTCCTGTTGGCAATTCCGATGTTGGGCTTTTTGTTACCTGCAAAAAAGAAGATCAATATTTTTTTGGCAGGCGATTCAACTATTGCCATTAAAGAACCCAAAGCTTTTCCAGAAACAGGTTGGGGTATGCCTTTTGTATATTTCTGGGATTCAACTGTAACCGTTGTAAACAAAGCAAAGAACGGACGCAGCACCAGTTCATTCCGCAACGAAGGTTTATGGAAATCAATTATGGATGAAGCGGCTGAATACGATTATATTTTTATTCAGTTTGGCCACAATGATGAAGTGGCTTCCAAAAAAACATACACAACAGTAACAGAATTTAAAAATAACCTCTTACAATATGTAAAAGAAAGCAGGGAGAAAAAAGCAATACCTGTTTTATTCACTCCCGTTGCAAGAAGAAAGTTTACTGCCGATGGTAAGATTGAAGGCACACATGAGGTGTATGCACAAATAGTTCGTGACGTAGCAGCAGCAGAAAAAGTGTTGTTCATTGACCTGGATAAAAAAAGCCAGGAATTGTACCAGCAGTTTGGTGAAGAACAATCCAAACTTTTATTTGTGCAATTGAAACCCGGCGAACATCCCAACTATCCCCAAGGAAAAGAAGATAATACACATTTCAGTGAACTAGGTGCAAGATTAATTGCACAACTGGTATTAAAAGAGCTCAAAGCCTTGCATATTGAATTGACAGAACGGATCGTTCACCCTAAGTAATAAAGTAATGGATAAATTGTATTCTGCATGATCAACTATTTTGCCATTATAACAGGCTTTCTTTTTTTTACAAACTCAACGTTTGCACAAACAGCCAATCCGCAGCAATATAAATATGTGTTTACAGTTGCAAAAGATGGCAGTGGCGATTATAAATATATACAGGATGCTATTGATGCCATGAGGGCTTATCCACTGGCTCCAATTACACTTTATATTAAGAATGGCATGTACAACGAAAAGATTGATGTGCCAGCATATAATACCGATATTTCTTTCGTTGGAGAAAGTGTTGAGAAAACAATCATCATATTCAACGATTATTCAGGAAGAGGAAAGCATACCACCTTCACTTCTTACACAGCAAAAATTTCAGGCAACCGTTTTGTAGCAGAGAATATTACGTTTGCCAATAACGCAGGTGCGGTTGGACAAGCATTGGCATTATATGTAGATGCAGATAAAGCAGTCTTCAAAAACTGTAAATTCCTCGGCAACCAGGATACCATTTTTGCAGCTGGTGAAAATTCCCGCCAGTTATTTCTTGATTGTTATATAGAAGGTACAACCGATTTTATTTTTGGTCCGTCAACTGCAGTATTTCAAAACTGCAGCATCAAAGCAAAATCAAATTCATTCATTACAGCAGCAAGTACAACAGCAGGTAAGAAATTTGGTTATGTGTTTCTGGATTGTAAGATCATTGCAGATTCAAATGTCACGAAATTATTTTTAGGAAGACCCTGGCGTGCTTATGCCAAAACGGTTTTCATCCGCTGCGAACTGCCCAAACAAATTGCAGCAGATGGATGGAATAACTGGAGCAATCCTGCAAATGAGCAAACTGTTTTATTTGCAGAATATAAATGCAGCGGCGAAGGTGCGGTTATATCCGGTCGTGTAAAATGGAGCAAGCAGTTGAGCGATAAAGAAGCAAAGGAATATACCTTAGAGCATATTTTTTCCAACAATAGTTTTATTCAGCAGGAATCAAATTGGTTTCAACAGATAAGAACAAAAATATTTGAATGGCCCTCCATAAAATCAAATTAATATGAAGCAGTTATTTTTTATAGTCGC
>JANMOR010000329.1:0-2573 GCA_031369435.1 Chitinophagaceae bacterium | reverse complement strand
TATGAAGATATCAACCACGATGGTAACATCAACTACATGGATGTAGTATATCTCGGCAACAGCAACCCCAAACTATCTGGTGGTTTTGGGCCGTCTATTACATGGAAAAATTTACGGATCACTTCATTTTTCAGCTTCCGTTGGGGATATGATGTAATCAATGGCACCAAAATGAACACTACTAATATGTACAATTTCGATAATCAAAGTACAGCCGTGTTGCGCAGGTGGAAACAGGAAGGCGATGTAACGGATATGCCACGTGCATTAATTCAAGGTGGTTTTAACTGGCTGGGCAGTGACCGTTATGTAGAGGATGCCTCTTATGTACGTTTCAGAACCATTACAGCACGTTACAACTTTGATAAAAAAGTATTGACGAAAGTAAAATTGAAATCGTTTAGCTTTTATGTTACGGCTGAAAACCTGTTCACTTTTACCAATTACTTGGGCCAGGATCCTGAAGTATCGGCACGTGGGTCAGATCCGTTCAGGGTTTCATTTGATAATACAATGACACCACCGGCTAAAAATATAACTCTGGGTATTGTTGCAGGATTCTAATATTAAAAAACTAGCATAGAGATGAAAAAGAATTTACTGATATCTTATTTACTGCTGACTGTTGTAGCTGTATGTTTCACCGGCTGTAAAAAATGGCTGGCACTCAAGCCGCAGGATGGAATTGTAAAAGAGGAGTTCTGGAAAACAAAAGAACAAGTGCGTGCTTCTGTGATAGGAATTTATTCATCTATGATGGAATATTCAAGCGGTACATATGGTAATGCCAACTATAACCCATCAATGGCTGAGTTATTTTTTGTATGGGGCGAGGGCAGGGCCGATCATATAGCCAATGCCACTGTTTCAAGTGCAGATGATATTGCATTGATCAACGTAAATATTCAGCCAACAAACGTCAATGCAAACTGGCGTCCTTTTTACCGCACCATCAACTTCTGTAATACATTAATTGAAAAGGCACCCGAAGTACTAACCAATGACAATACGTTTACCCAGGCCCAATTAGATAATTATTTAAGTGAGGCATTAACGATCAGGGCTTTGATGTATTTCTACCTGGTAAGAACATTTGGTGATGTGCCATTGAAATTAGACGCCACATTAAGCGATGAAAATATTGTATCGATTCCTAAAAGTACCAAAACACAGGTATTAGACCAGATAGTAAAAGACCTGAAACTTGCCGAAGCGAAAGCAGTAACCACCTATGGTGACGTTGCTTCAGATAAAGGACGTGTAACCGTTTACACGATTAACGCTATTCTTGCTGATGTATACTTATGGATGGATAAATATACCGAGTGTATTGCAGCTTGCGATAAGATTATCAACTCAAACAAATTTGGTCTCATCAAAGGCGCATCACAAAACGGCCCAACCATTGAATATAACGACAGCTGGTTCAATACACTTTATTATAATGGTAATTCAAACGAAGGAATATTTGAATTGCAGTTCAGCCAGCAACGGTTGAATCCTTATTTCGGGTTGTTCTCTTCCAGCATCAGTAACAGAAGATGGACGGCTGCAGCTGATATTATGGACCGGGTGTTTACAGTTGATTTTACAAATGATAAGAATTATGATATCCGTGGTGATGGGGGTTCGGTTAGAGCTGCAACTTCTACTGTTTGGAAATATGTTGGCGCTAATGCAACCGGACTGCGTTCATTTGATCAGAGCTATGCACATTGGTTTTTCTACCGCTATGCTGACATTTTATTAATGAAAGCAGAAGCATTAAACGAAACCGGCAATGGGCAGGGTGCTTTAGACCTGGTGTATTTAATACGAGCAAGAGCAAATGCACTTGATGCTACCGACCTGATGCCAGGCCCGCAGGATAAAAATCTCATCCAGGATTTTATTATAGAAGAACGGGCAAGAGAATTTTGTTTTGAAGGAAAACGTTGGTTTGATGTGTTACGTAATGCAAAGCGGAATAACTATGCAAGGTTAAATATTTTATTAAGTATGGTCGCTATCAGTGCCCCATCTAACCTTCAGCAATCTGCACAGGCAAAATTCAAAGATTTTAACAGTCATTATTTACCCATATTCCTCTATGAAATCCAGACAAACAAACTTTTAGTACAAAATCCATTTTACAAATAACAACATTGTTTATGAAAAGAAAAATGATTCTTGCCGTAGCGTTGATAGCAGTCATAAGCATGATATTTTCTGCACCTGGTTGCCGGAAAATAAAAATTGACGAATCAACTACTGATGACGTAAACATTGTAGGTTACCTGGATAAAAACCTGGATTCCTTCTCCTTGTTCCGTCAGATTCTTGACAAAACCGGGAATTCAGCTTTCCTGAATGCTTATGGGGCGTACACTTGTTTTGCACCAACCAACAGTGGAGTAAAAAATTATCTCACCACTATCGGAGCATCTTCCGTTGAGGCAGCTGATCTCAATACATTAAAAAATATGGTGCGTCTTCATTTATTAGAAGACACTATTTATACCAATTCATTTACTGATGGTAAACTCCCTGTTATTACCATGTATGGTCAATTCCTGGTAACCTCTGTTTCAAAT
>JANMOR010000295.1:0-2980 GCA_031369435.1 Chitinophagaceae bacterium | reverse complement strand
TTGCACTATAAACACTTATAGTTGTGGGAGAATAAATTTTTGCAACGTATTTATAGCCTTGTAATAATTGAGTGTAGTTGATATTGTTAGAGATGGTTTCTAATATTACATAGCTTTGATTGTTATACACCTCTTTGCCTTTGTTGGTTTTACCTAAGCTAATTGGTAATTTAGAATAGCCATTTAACCAATCAGATTCTAAAAGTAATATATCAATTTTTAACCCTTTACTTTTAGCTGTTGGCACATCATTGGTAGTTATTTTAGGGTCGTACTCAAAGTTTTTTACAAAAAGGAAAGCCTGATAATGATGTGCTGTTGTATTATCCTATTGTTGACCGCTATGCAGAACCGGGCAATGTGTTGTTACAGCATTTCGATGGTATGGAACGGAATTTTGAAAAGACTGAGTTTGAACATGTTTCAAAATGGATGGTGGAGAAAGGATACAGTTTTGATTTCTTTAGTGAACGCCAGTTGCAGAAGTTTACCAACAGTGGTAATAATATCATCAGCAGCGGCAATGTGTATCGTACTATTTTATTGCCTGCCAATAAACTCATCAACGAAAAGTCGTTTCAACATTTAGTGAAGCTGGCACACCAGGGTGCTACCATTCTTGTATATAAAGATCTGCCCAAAGATGTGCCCGGTTTAAATCAACTGAATGCAAGAAGAAAAACATTTCAGCAACTGATCAGTCAGTTGAAATTTTCAAAATCAAATAATTTGCAGAAAGCAATTGTAGGGAAGGGCAGTTTTTTAATAAGTGATGACCTGGATGTATTGCTGCTTGCCGCCAATGCAAGAAAAGAAAGTTATACAGAGAAAGGTCTCTCTGTTCTCCGCAGAAAAAATACAGAAGGCACCATGTGGCTGATCAATAACCGCACGGACAAAGCATTTGAAGAGTGGATCGAATTAAACAGCAATGCTGCTTCATTCGGATTGTTTGATGCAATGACGGGCAACAAAGGTTTGGCGAAATGGAGAAAGAATGCAAATGGTGCTGTTGAAGTATTGCTGCAATTACAATCATACGAAGCAATCATTATTCAATCGTATAAAACAAAGAAGACAGGTAATATCTTTCCTTATAAAGAAACTTCAGCACAGGCACAGGAAATAAAAGGTACATGGACGATCAACTTTTTGGATGGGGGACCAACGATTCCATCAGCAATTACAACAACCGCATTAAAATCATGGACAGAACTCGGTGGAGATGATGCAAAGAATTTTTCCGGCACAGCCAGGTACACAATTGCATTTTCAAAACCTGCAGAGTCTGCAAACGCATGGTTACTTGATTTAGGAAAAGTAAATGAAACTGCTGAAGTCATTCTCAACGGAAAGAAAATTGCAACAGTGATCGGCCCGGTTTTTCAATGTGTGATTCCTGCATCAGCTATGCAACAAAATAATAAGCTTGAAATTATTGTTGCCAACTTAATGGCCAACCGAATCATTTACATGGATAAGAATAATCTTCCCTGGAAAATATTTTACAATACCAATATGCCTGCCCGCAAGCCGGAGAATGCAAAGAAAGGAATCTTTACAGCAGCAGCATGGAACCCTTTGCCTTCAGGATTACTGGGTCCTGTTACGATAACGGCGTTGAAGTAATGCTGCAGAAGTTCCGTCAGACGCCCTCGTCGCACGGATAAGTAAATGAATGATGAATAATGAGTGATGCCTGCCCGCCGAAGCGATAGCGTAGGAGGGAGTAATGAGAGTGCCTATCCCCTCCCCGGGAGGGGCAGAACGTTCTTACCTAAAATGAGTGATGAAAGGAGTGGGTTCATAACAACAAATGCAAATGAATAAATTCTTCAGCTATATTATACGCTTCGTCAGACGCCCTCGTCGGACGGATTAGAACAACAATAAGAATGAATAAACTTTCAAACTATATCATTTTCACTTTTGCTCTGTTGTTTAGTTTGCAACTATCAGCACAAAACAAGACCGTTCCCAAACCCTTATACGACGATCCCATTTATCATGGCGCTGCCGATCCCGTCATTATCTACAACAAAGCAAAAAAGAAATGGTGGATGCTCTACACCAACCGTCGTGCATCCATTCAAGATTCAACCGTGCAATGGGTACACGGCACACGCATTGGTATTGCAGAAAGTAAAGATGGTGTAAAGTGGAACTATGTTGACACAGCCAACATCAATTATCGTCCCGATGCTGGCTATACCCATTGGGCGCCGGATGTAATAGAGCATAATGGAACTTATCACATGTATCTTACCTATGTGCCCGGCACATTCAAAGACTGGAATCATCCGAGAGTAATTGTGCATTTAACAAGTAATGATCTAAAGAACTGGAATTATCAGTCAACATTGAAGTTAGTTAACGAAAAGGTGATCGATGCTTCTGTTTATAAGATCAACGATACAACTTTCCGCATGTGGTATAACAATGAGAAAGATGGCAAGAGTATTTACTATGCTGAAAGTAAAGACCTGTACAACTGGGTAGATAAAGGCAAAGCCATTGCTGCAAGGGGTGAAGGGCCGAAAACATTTTACTGGCAGGGAAAATATTTTATGATCGTAGATGCATGGAAGGGAATGGAAGTGTATTCATCAACTGATTTATTAGCATGGAAAAAACAGTCATCAAGAATATTAGAAGAGCCGGGCAAAGGAAAAGATGACCAGGCGATTGGCGGGCATTGTGATGTAGTTGTAAATGGAGACCGTGCATTTGTGTATTACTTTACACATCCCGGCCGCAGCAAAGCAAGCCAGGCAACAAGAGGTTCCTTTGATGATAAACGAAGTGTAATACAGCTGGCAGAGTTAAAATATGTAAACAATGAAATTGTTTGCGACCGTGATGAGCAAATAACTGTCAGGCTGAAAAAGTGAAATGAGTCATTGCCTTTTTCGTCTTGTTTGAATTTGTATATTAACGTCTGCCCGGGGTCTGGCCTTAGCCGACCCCGGGAGTTAGAATG
>JANMOR010000262.1:0-2548 GCA_031369435.1 Chitinophagaceae bacterium | reverse complement strand
AAATTTCTGAATTCTTAATCGTTGGCGCTCTTTCCTGTGTAATCTGGACACTTACTTTACAAACTACGCTCAAATATGTATGGCTCACATTAAGAGCCGATAACAGGGGAGAAGGTGGGATTTTTGCACTTTATACACTGGTTCGCAGAAGAAGAAAATGGCTGGTGATTCCTGCAATGGTAGGTGGTGCGGCATTGCTGGCCGATGGAATGATTACTCCACCCATTTCTGTTACTTCTGCCATTGAAGGGTTAAAACAGATTGATGCTTTCAGGAATATTGAACAGCAGACCATCGTTTATATTGTCATTGGCATTCTTGTACTGTTATTTCTTATTCAGCAGTTCGGTACCAATTATATTGGCAAAGCGTTTGGTCCAATGATGATGGTCTGGTTTTTAATGCTGGCAGTATTGGGCATCAGCCATTTTGGAGATGAGCTGCATGTGTTCAAAGCATTGAATCCTTTTTATGCCATTAATTTACTCGTCAATTACCCGCAGGGCTTTTGGCTGCTTGGTGCTGTGTTCCTTTGTACCACAGGTGCCGAAGCATTGTATAGCGACCTCGGCCATTGCGGAAGAGACAATATCCGTATTTCATGGATACTGGTTAAAACCTGTTTGGTATTAAATTATTTCGGGCAGGGGGCATGGTTACTTGCCAATCATAATGGAGAAATTATCAGTGCCGATTTAATTGCAAATGGATTTAACCCGTTCTATGGTGTTATGCCGGAGTGGTTTCGTTTAATTGGTTTGATCATTGCAACCTCAGCAGCTATAATTGCCAGCCAGGCGTTGATCACTGGTTCGTTTACACTCATCAGTGAGGCTATGCGTTTAAATTTATGGCCACGTGTAAAAATCAATTACCCAAGTGAAGAAAGGGGGCAATTATTTATACCTGCCGTTAATCTCTTACTCTTTGTTGGCTGCGTTGGCATTACTGTTTATTTTCAATCGGCTGCACATATGGAAGCAGCTTACGGTTTAGCCATTACACTTTGTATGCTGGCCACAACCATCCTTTTTGCAAACTATCTTGTTGCACATCGAATTAAATCCATTCTCATTTATATTTTCCTGGCAGTTTATCTAACGATTGAAATCAGTTTCCTGGCGGCCAACTTAATGAAGTTCAGTCATGGAGGCTATATTGCATTACTGGTAGGCGGAGGTTTATTTATTATAATGTATGTATGGTACCGTGCACGCAAAATCAAAAACAGGTATGTTGAATTTGTACGGATGGAACATTATTTACCTATGTTACAGGAGTTGAGTAATGATATGACGGTGACCAAACATGCAACCCACCTCGTTTATCTCACCAGTGCCAATAATCCAAAAGAAATAGAACATAAAATTATTTATTCTATACTCAACCGCAAACCCAAACGTGCCGATATTTACTGGTTTGTGCATGTTGATACTGTCGATGATCCTTATACCAGTGAGTTTGAAGTAACAACGATCATACCCAATGAAGTGATAAGGGTAGAGTTCAGGTTGGGATTCCGGATACAGCCACGCATCAATCTCATGTTCCGCAAAGTGGTGGAGGATATGGTGGCGAATAAAGAAGTGAACATCACCAGCCGTTATGAAAGTTTGCAACGCAACAATGTAGTGGGCGATTTTCAATTCATTGTGTTAGAAAAATTCCTGAGCCAGGATAATGAACTGCCTTTCTTTGAACGGGTGGTGATGCGTTTATATTTTAACGTGAAGAAGATTGGTTTAAGCGAAGAAAAAGGTTTTGGTCTCGATCAGAGCAATGTGGCAGTTGAAAAGTTTCCTTTAATTGTGTCGCCCATCAGCAGTTTAAAACTCAATCGTATTTACAACGAAGAAGAGGAAGAAGCAAGTTTTTAAAAACTGGTTTGTAGTCAAGACGGTTTTGGTCTTGATGCCGATCTGAAACGACGGCATTTATAGTTTGAAGTTGTTTCAGTTCAACTTTTCTAAACAATTCTTTCAGTTTGAATTTGATCATAAGTTTTATTTAATGCTTTGAAAGACGGTTATTGTTATAATGCTGAGAACTACAAACTATAAACTACAAACTGAATTTTGTCTTTAACCATCATCTATATCATCGCCGGTTATCTCTTGCTGATGCTCATAGCATACCTCGTACAGGAGAAACTGATTTTTAAACCTGAAAAATTAGCTGCTGATTTTGAGTTTAAGTACGATGCTCCATTTAAAGAGATCAGTTTTAATCCCGAAGCAGGTGTTACAATCAGCGGTATTCATTTCCATGTAAAAAATCCGCACGGATTGATTCTTTATTTTCATGGCAATACAAGAAGTATTAAAGGCTGGGGCAAATATGCCAAAGATTTTTACCGTTTCGGATATGATGTGGTGCTGGTTGATTATCGTGGCTTTGGTAAAAGCACCGGCAAAAGAAGTGAAGCTGCCATGATCAGGGATATGCAGTTTGTATATGATGAACTTTGTTTACAATACCCCGAAGATCATATGCTTGTTTATGGACGCAGCATGGGCAGTGGATTTGCCACTAAGCTTGCAGCCGATAA
>JANMOR010000240.1:0-2209 GCA_031369435.1 Chitinophagaceae bacterium | reverse complement strand
ACATACATTTCCAATTTCAGCATCAAAAAACTGTGCTTCATCAATACCAATTACTTCAACATCCTGTGCCATCAATAAAATCTTTTGCGAATTATCAATAGGAGTAGATAGGATTGCATTTTCATCATGCGATACAATCTTTTGTTCATCATAACGGATATCAACAGCCGGTTTAAATATTTCTACTTTCAGGTTGGCAATACGGGCACGTTTTAAACGACGGATCAACTCTTCGGTTTTACCGCTAAACATGGAACCGCAGATCACTTCAATCCATCCTCTGCGGTCGCCTCTTATATTCGGTTCTATAAACATTATCAATATTTTATGCCAAACTGTTTGTAACTTAACGGCAATTTTCCAATACCGCCAAAAGTAAGCACTATTCATGGAACGTATTGCTTCTCTTATTGAACAATTACAACAAGCTTTGGAGCGTAAAGCCGGCGCAGCACAAATGTTGCTGCTCACGAATATGTTGCAGGCCGAACTGCAGCAACTTACACAACAAAAATCTGAAAACGTCAGTACAAAGAGAGTGGCCGTAGTGATGCCTGCTGCTAAAATTAATGTGAGTACTTTTCAACCAGAAACTGCAACTGCACAACCAGGTTATCCTTCATCAGAATCTTCAGAAAAAACCCTGGAAGTATTGCAGGTAGATGAAGAAGAAATAGAAGCTGAATTGGAAGAGATCCGTCAAAAAGCTGAGTTCGCCAAAAAAATACAAGCCCAGCAACAGCAACACAAACCGGTATTGTTGTTTGAAGATGAACCTGAAATTCCAACGCTTATGCATCAACCCACTTATAAAGAACCGGCCAAACAAAATGGTTCAAAAGAAGTGAATGAAGCAATTACCGGAGAAGGTCCATCTATCCACGATCAGTTAAAAGAACAAAAAGTTGAAGGGGGACATAAGTTTAACGAATCAACTTCAATTAAAGATCTCAAAAAAGCAATCGGAATCAATGACCGTTTTGTATTCATCAATGAATTGTTCCGTGGCGATGAAGCTATGTATGAACGCAGTATTAAAACCATCAACAACTTTTCTATTTATGCCGAAGCTCAATACTGGATGGAAAGAGAATTGAAAATTAAATTGGGCTGGGATAATGAACGCCCAGCCACACAGGAATTTTATGCGTTGGTGAAAAGACGTTTTTCCTGAAGCCAGTTCATGATTGTAGTTGTTGCTCCGGCATTTTCCTTTACATAGTTTCCTGCAATTGTTCCTGCTTCACGTATGTCCATCAACAGCATTACTTGTTGAAGTTGAATGGCATTCTCAATTGTAAAACTTCCACCCATTTTTTTCAGATCTACACTTTCTTTAAACTTTTCAAAGCTGGGTCCTGTAATAATGGGCTTGCTGTAAACAGCAGCTTCTAAAATATTATGATGACCGCTTTTATTAAAACCGCCACCTACATAACAAACCGATGCATATTTGTACAAACGGGAAAGGTACCCGATGTTGTCGATAATCAAAACACTGTGAGTGGTGAGTGGTGAGTGGTGAGTGCAGAGCTCGGAGAATGTGATGGAGTCGGGGAATAATGTTTTTAAACGATTAATATTTTCTGCTTTGATCTCATGCGGGGCAATAATCAATTTTTGTTTGTTTGATTGATCTTTGATGAATTCAGCAAGAATGTTTTCATCTTCTTGCCATGTACTTCCTGCAACTAACACGAATTGATCTCCACAAAATCTATCTACATGATCAACAGATTTCCATTGTTCAGCCGCTGTAATCACCCGGTCAAATCTTGTATCGCCTGCAACAGTTGTTTTGTTTGCCAATCCAATTGAGTCCAGTAATTTTTTCGATGATTCATTTTGTACAAATAAGTGCGAAAAATTATTCAGCATATTTCTGTGAAAACTTCCCCACCATTGAAAGAAGGGTTGTGTTGAACGAAAAATGCCCGATACTAAAATGGTTTCAATCTTTCTTTTATTTAACTCAGTAAGATAATAATGCCAGAACTCATACTTCACAAAAACGGCCAGCTTTGGTTGAACCATATCAAGAAAAGCAACCGCATTCTCTGCAGAATCAAATGGCAGATACATGACATGTTCTGCAACTGTATTATTCTTCCTCACTTCATAACCGGAGGGAGAGAAGAAGGTCAATAGAATTTTTGTTTTAGAGTTTTGGCTTTTGAGTTTTTCAATGATTGGTCTTCCCTGTTCAAAC
>JANMOR010000229.1:0-2514 GCA_031369435.1 Chitinophagaceae bacterium | reverse complement strand
CGTAAAGGATGGGAAAAAACATTTTATTTTTTAACCTGGTTTGTACAGGGCTCTTCGTTTTTGGTTCCCCGTGCTTATGCTGTTATGCACCGAATGCATCATGCTTACAGTGATACAGAGAAAGATCCGCACTCACCACATTTCTTTAAAGACATCTATCATATGATGATGCATACTGCAAGGATCTTCAGTGGTTTTGTTACAGGCAAAGATGTGCCCGATCCGGAGTTCACCCGTGATTACCTGCCTGTGTGGGATAAGCTCGATAAGTTTGGACATAACAATATCACCCGTGCTCTTTTCATTGTGGGTTATATCTGTTTCTATATTTTCTTTGCCCCCAGTGCCTGGTGGTATCTCTTGTTGCCCTTTCATTTTTTTATGGGCCCGATACAGGGAGCTATCGTCAACTGGTTTGGTCACAAACTCGGTTACCGCAATTTTAAACTCGGCGATCATTCAAAGAACACCACGCCATGGGGCATTTTGCTGATGGGCGAATTGTTCCAGAACAATCATCACAAAGCAAAAGACAACGCCAATTTTGCCAGGAAATGGTTCGAGTTTGATTTGACATTCCTCATCATGCGTGTATTACATGCGCTGCGTATCATACATCTAAAACCTGTTCACCTGCCGGATAAACCGACACAGCTGAAACGGGGTAACTAAAATTTTAAATTGCTGCTGTAACAAAAAACTGTCAAGTGCTACTGATGTAAAAAATTAAAAAAATGACATCAGAAAGTATTGACAAGAAACAACCGGCAAAGAACCTCTCTACAGGGTTCAACAGATGGGCTTATTTTGCTTTTGTGTTACTGGCTGTGTATTTTCTCTTTCGTAATGATTGGATGACGGCCGCTTCCAATCTTGGAATAGCATTGGTATTTGATCCTTTCAACCCCACGGTAAAATGGCAGGACCGGAAATTGTACCAGAAGGCATGGCTGTTTGTTCATGTTGGCCTTGTACTCGTTTTGTTTATTGTTGGTTTGATCATCAGCAACTGATCTTCATTTGATAAACGGTACACCATTCATACCTAAATGCTTTTGGGTTGATAGTTAGTTTTCTATTTTAACCCTGTGCAACACATCGAATTTTTTCATAAAGATCATTTTGAAAAAAATTATCACCGGCATTATCCAGCTGGAAGGCTGTCGTTGTTCATTGATTTTTTCTGGCAAACGAGTTTTGATCATCTCTGGCAAAAATATCCGGAGGGTTTTAGTGATGTGTTGTTCCCAAACATCGGTTATACTTACCTGGTGAATTTAGGTACTCCGTTTGCAATGCAGGTGGAGCAAAATAAAACCGACATGAAGGGCGATGGTTTTTTGCCGAGGCTGAATCATATTGAATGTTATCACCGTCCGGGGAACTGTTTGTTCGGCATCAAGTTTAAAGTAAGCCCTGTGATTTTTGAAAAGAAGGTCAATTTTTCTGAATACAGCGGTACGGTGTTTCCCCTGAGCTATTTGCTGGAGCAAACGGTGATCTGCAGTATTAAACAGTCGCTTACATTTCACAACAGGGTACAATTGCTTACCCAGCATTATGAAGAAATTCTTGATCAGCACGAAGGCTCGTTGCAACCAATACAAATTGTTACATCAATTTTGAAAGCCTGTTTGCAACAAAACAATTTCGATACATCAGTAGAAGAGCTGGCAGCACAGCATCATGTTTCAACACGCACACTACAACGTTATTTTGAAACGGCCACCGGTATCAGCAGTAAAAAAGCATTACAGGTGTTGAGGATACGCAAAGCGGTGAGTCATATTATTTCTGCTCCGCAAACTTTTCATTATGGTGTTTATGGGTATTACGACTTCAGTCATTTCTACAAACATCTCAAACAGTTTTTAAAAAAAGATACGCTTGTTCATTTACAACCTCATCTGCAGTTGTTGCAAACCCTGCATAAAAAAGAGGGCCGGTAAGACTACCAGCCCGATATCAACATGAGAAAAATTGTACTGAGTGGTTTGCCACAAAGACACGAAGGCTCAAACTTTCCTGTCTGCGACAGGAAACACAAAGAGTTAAACACATCAAAATAAAAACGCCTACTCTCAATTTTTCTTTGTGTTCCTTTCTGCCTTGGCGTCTTTGTGGCTGTTTTATTGTGCACGCTGACGTTCTTCTTCTGATCCCAATGCTCTTCTTCTTGCCTGCGCTACTTTATTACTTCCAAAACGATACGTAAAGCTGATGTTGGCTACTCTTGTTTCACGGTAAGCTCTCCAGATTTCTACATAGTTATTATAGGTAATGGTTGCCCGTGGAAGATTAGTCCAAAAGATATCGGTTACGTTTAACCGCACTTGTCCTTTTCCTTTCCACAATGTTTTTTGAACACCGGTACCAATACCCCATTGCGGACGCATGATCATAAATCCATATTGTCCGCCTGAATTGTAGTTGGCATTGAGTTCTGCTGTCCATCCTTTGCTGAATGTAAAACTCTGATTGGTGCTGAGTGATGCAACAGCCTTTCCATTATTC